>JAZFSU010000149.1:0-3428 GCA_036446335.1 Dehalococcoidia bacterium
TCCCTGGAAGCTGCACGCATGGCGTGCTTCGCTCACAATGAGCACGATTTCGACAGCGCTATCGCCGCACAGCGAAGGCTTAACGGCGTCTTTGAAGAACTCGCGGGCAGGCTGGTCAAAGTCGGCGACATGGTAGCTGCCATTGTCAAGGCAGAGTTCGAGCCAGAGCTGTCGCTGCCCACCATAGACATCAGCCATGGCTTTCTCGACCGGGGCCAGTTTGATGAGGCAGCACGAATCATCTTGGAGGATCTGCGAATCGTAGATGGCTGGACAGAGAATCACATAGCCGGACTTGCCGACAGGACCATCGGTACGGCTGACAGCCTTCGAGAGATCATTGACACCCGGCTGGTCGCGATGTCCGAGCTGATCGGGGATTCTCAATCGATCGCTAGATGCTACGGTGCGGTCGGCGAACTCGAAGCTGCAATTTCGTCAGTGCGGGGTTCCAGGACGCTCGCCGACCTGGTTGGCATAGTCTCGGAAAGCCACAGGATTGCCGATGTGGCCATGAGGGTAGTGAGGGAACTCGCGAACGAGATCAATACCATCAAGGCAGACAACGACCGGAGATGCCCGGCGAGATACGGGCGGGAGGCGAGCGGCGACGCACTCGGGGATGTGCAGGAACTCTTGGCCTCGATCGAGTCCGCATTGTCTGCGGAAAGCATCGGTGCCCGGCTGACGGCCGTCGAGCAGTCACTGCACACAATAGAAGAGCAGGCAGAAGCTGTGAAGCAGCATAGTCTGACCAGCGAGTTCCTGATGAACTTTCCTATCATGGAGCACATCATCGACGAGAGGCTGAGATTCAGCCAGGCGGTGGAAAGCGCTCAGCTTCCCGCAGACGGCAAGCATGCGCTGGACTACCTGATTATGTATGCTGCCAAGAACTACAGCGACATCACGGTCGACCCGAGGACAGGAGCTTTCAAGCGCAAGTCCGGGCGAAAGACAGGTCGCGAGGCAACATGACGATAAGTACCGATCACAGCAGTGCTGCGGGCGACTCACAAGGCCGCAAGTTGCTTGCACAACTCGACGGCGTAGAACTGCTTGGTGTTGGCAAGGGCAGACTCTCGCTTACTGATGAGCGGCTGGAGTTCAGTATCAGGAGATGGTTCCTCTCCTCTCACCACCTGGAGTTCTCTGTACCTCTCACCGCAATCTCCTTGGCTACAGTCAGGGACGCGTCAAGCGTCCTGGTCGTGGAGTCGACTGATGATAGCGAAGGGCAAGCCGTGAGCCGATTGCATCTGCCCAAGGGCGAGCCCGCCGCCGGCCTGTGCCGCTCCCTGACGGAGTCGCTCGAGATGCTGAGCCGCGAGCTTCAGAGACAGCAGGAGACGGACTTGTATCAGGCGTTCCTCTGGAGAAGCGCACACCGCGTGTGGATTGCTGTCGGCCTGCTCTCAGGGATCGTCCGAGGACTCGTGCGTCGAGACTGGGATGCGGTGGATGCTCTGGTCAACGCGACAACAGAAGCGGCTGAAGCCCTCACAACGGAAGGCCTTGTCAACATCGACTACGAGGCCAGATCCCTCGCACAGATAGCGTGCTCTCGCGACTCAACGTCGACACTGCTCAAGACGGTAGGCTGCCTGGAGTCCATCGGCACTTCCC
Source organism: Dehalococcoidia bacterium (assembly GCA_036446335.1). GTDB lineage: Bacteria > Chloroflexota > Dehalococcoidia > SZUA-161 > SZUA-161 > JAZFSU01. Next base: position 1,627 of record JAZFSU010000149.1, read on the forward strand.
TGAACAATAAACGTCAGCCTGCGGAACGGGGAGAGACAGTGACATCTGCGTGCTCGTCCGGGCTAGTGTGGCAGGATATCAGATATGTGTTCTTCTTTGCCATCAGGTATGGACTGCTCTCCCTATGGCAGGATCTTGGTGAGACTGACAAGATCACTGAGAGTCAGCCCCGGTTGGCCAAGCTCCTCAATATCCTGGCTCAAAGAGTTGTCAACGAGCCGGTGGCCCCTCACCTGCTGGTAGAGGACGACGCCTCCGGAATCGCCTGCGCAATGGAGTCAATGGCAGAGAACCTCGAAACGCTACTGAGGAAGAATGCAGGTGCAATCTAGATGACAACCCAAGACCTCCGGAACAGATGGGTCGTCTGCCCCAACAACCATCCCAATCCCGAGGGATCGGATTGGTGTGGCATATGCAGTCTGCCGATTCTCGATTGTGACGAAGAACTCGAACTCCTGCTCAAGACACTGGCCGGGCAGGGGCAGCATGTGGGGCTTGGAAGAAGAAACCTGTTTCTCGGTGTCGGTGACCAGGGCCAGAGGTTGGTGCACGACTTCTATCAACGGTGGGGCGGAAGGCTAAGAGACTCGGAGTTCCTTCTGCTTGAGTTGCCCGGTGTCACTCCGCAGCGTGTTGACGCCGGATGTGAAGCAGCCCCTATCTCGATGAATGGTCATTCTTCGTTGTCACGGTATCATCTCTCCGGGGCATCGGGCAGGGAAGTGGACTGCTTCGGCGTCGGCGAACGCCTGGTCAGCAGCGATCCAGGCCTGACTGATCGCCTGCTCAGGTCCGGCGCCGGCGTCTCGATCGGGAATCAGACGATGTTCATGCTCATGGCGCTGGGCGGCGGGATGGCCAGCGGGGCAGGTCCCCGTATTCTGGCGCAGGCCAAGAGCCTCAGCCACCAAGGCAACAGCTTGGTGATCGCCATGATGCCGGGAAACAGCGACTTGGCCAGGGTCCATTTCGCGGCCTACTGCTCGCTTTCTCGCCTGATCAAGTGCGATGGGACACCTCCCGCGGACATGATCCTGCTCGTGGACCACGACCGCCTGGTGTTGGCAAGGGGAGTGGGCAGCGGCAGAACAGAAGTCGTGGGGGAATCGATTCTATCATACCTGTTGGCGATGCTTGTGGGTGTGACGGCGGACCGAAACTCCGGCCTGGCAGACGCAAGCTACCTCGCCGAGATGAGCCGCGCCATGGGCATACGCTCCTTCACTCCCTGTGTCGCCGTGGGACGCAGTCTGGAAATCTTTGGCAGCCTGACCAACATCCTGGAAAGCGCGGTCTCGTTCCCCCTGGGTCACGTGGACAAGGAGTCGGTGGTGCTGTCCCTTGCATTGGCACAAGTGCCGGAAGGGCTGACCACGCCACTGCAGGAAGAGGCGCTGAACGACGAGTTCAACAAGTGGAACAGGGCCAGTTTCCCTCACCTCAAGGAGAGCGTCCTTCAGATTGCGCCCTCGGGCGAGCAGTCTGACCGAGTGAGCCTGTGTCTTCTGCTCGGAGGCACCAAGCTGGCAGTTGCCGCCCAGAGGACAGGAAGCGGCTACGCTACATTCAGAGCTCTGCTGGAGAAGGGCGGCTGGGATCAGCGGTTCTGCGCAACCCCCAAGGATCTGTCAGAAGTGGAGGAGGCAATCGATTCATACGACAACAACCTGGACGAGATGAGAGGATGAAGCAATGTCCAGGTGACTGCGGGGTGCTCCGGGAACCCAAACGGCGCGTGCCCCGTGCTGATCTAGCCCTGCTGTCCCTCACGCATCGTGGCAGCTGCAAGTGGTCAAGTG
>JAZFSU010000150.1:0-4095 GCA_036446335.1 Dehalococcoidia bacterium
CAAGTCCCTTGTAGGGATTGAGCCTCTTCCTCTGCAAACTGCTCACGTCTCGCACTGGCATGGATATCCTCCCATAAAGAAGCCCTGCTCAGGATACATGAATGGCTGAACCCCTGTCAATACTGCTGTCAGAACCGTCGCGCGACGTCTACGATTCCTCCGTAGTCTCGTGGCCGACGATCTTCAGCTCATAGCCTACATGTGCAGGCTTCTCCGCCTCAATAATGGCGACCACCTTGTCCACGTCCACTGCTGACACATCATCCACATCCAGCGTCACAGTGAAGCAATGGTCCCGTCCGTCACCAAGTATTGTGCTCCATCCCAGTTGGCTGTGTTCTCCCAGTTTAATCCCCCCGAAGTGCTCAACGATCGTTGGCTCCACACCAGTATAAATCCTCAAGTATTCGCTCAAGCCTCGGCGCGTTCCTCGCAGTTGGTATAACTCCACGGCCGACCCGATCAACTGACGGCGTTTCTCTAGTGGCCATCCCTCATCCAACACCAAATCGACCCAGGACGCCAGCCAGGGTAGAAGCTCCCCCGGAGCCATCTTTGGATCGAAATACTCCTCGACATGGTCAATCACACCTTCTATCGGGCTGAGAATACTCTCAAATATCCTCAGGAAGCGTCCCATGAACTCGTGCTCCCCGTATATACCTGGCAAGTACTTCAGGTACGTGCTCGGTTCCTCAGGGGCAGTCTTCTCCTCGGTCCTCTCCATCAACGTGTCGGTTGCCATATTCCCACCTCTAGGACACTATTCCTGTGTCACCGTTATGCTATGCTCATGGGAGCATAGCACACCCATCCTGGGCAACTCGAGTCGCTGCCCCGCTCCATCCCGCTGCCCGGATGCCAAATCCACCGTATCGATTCGTGCCTCTTCCACATACTCAACGCCTTCGACACTTTGAATACGCGAGTAAACGTCGGACACAGTGAGAGCCCTGCCAAACGGCCATCCATTTCCGTCTTGCCCCCCGACCAGCGGGTTAATGAACCCGTACAGCTGGCCCTCGATTTCCGCTCTCACCTGAGCTGGATCGGACTTCGCCTTCATCCGGACCTTTGCCTCCACCGATACCCAATAGTACGTTGGTTCTGAGATGACCAACATACTGGTCAACAGCCGGCGTTCGTCCAGATAGGACTGAGCCTCCTGCTTCAACTCCTGCGTAAGATCGAGTTGCTCCGGTGGAATGCGTCCCCCTGTAGTCGACACCGCGGGTACGAGCAACAGCAGCACGACGCCCGGAGGCGGCCCGTCTGCTGACGATGTGTCCCGGGGCTGGACACACTTCGCCCGGGCGATTGACGGAGAACACTCCATTGCCAGGAACTCGAAGTCCGCCTCGGTCACCGCTCTATTGCGCGTCCTGAACATCTGCGGCCCCCGCAGCATCGCGCTCTCCACAGACTCCGGATCGCTACCACCGCTGGCCGCCCGTCGATTCATCACCGACGCCACATAAGGTATGGATGTCTTGAGCACTGTGAGAGTGTTCTTACCCACGTTTCCGATGCTCCCGCCGCCATGGCGGTAGGACGACAGCCTTATCAGGCTACCGCTCGCAGGAATCCTGCCATGCTGACTGATCTCGCCGTTCGGCTGCCTGATTCCGGGGCCAAACCGTATCTCACCCTCCGCAGTATCGCAGACAAAATGCTTGTCATCACTCGACGACTGGGAGAAATCTCCAACCTCAACCCACCTGTCAACGCTTCCGTCCTCATGCTGCACCTCCACCGCCTCCCCCCTGGCCAAAGCCAATATCGGGCTGTTCTCCAGCCGGAAGCTCTGGCCTGAAGTGCCGTCGCTCCGTCCCAGGACCTCGCTATTCACTCTGAAGCCATGACTGGCGGTGACCGTGTCACCTATCGCACTCGACGTGATCCCAAGTACTTCTGGCGTTGCCTGGTAGCCTGGCTGATCGGGTCCCGGCTCGGTCACCCGACAGCGTATCCAGTGTGCCCTCCTCAGCCCCACCTCCGTATCCGCTGAAGAGCGCGGCACGTGCAATATCAGGTCTCCAGTGGCATTGAACGCGCCGGTCCCATCCCGCTCCAGCCACGCCACTGCTTCGGGCCTCCGCTCGAAGGGTTGCCAGTCCTGCTCCATGCCATCCCAGTACTCAAATGCCAAAGGCGGATTCTGCGGGATTATCCCGACACCCCTGGCTGGAACACACTCAACGTTGATCGACACCATCTTGCCTGCCAGGGACTCACTGTAGCCAAGGTAGAACGCATTCCCCGGTTCCGGCACTTCCTTGAACAAGCCCATCCGCTTCCGCTTGCCCAACTCCTCTAGGAATGGGACGAAGTTCACCCCATCGTGCGTCATCAGAAATTCGGTCAGGTAAGGCGCGCTGATCCTCAGATCCGCATCGGTCGTGAAGACAATAGCGTCCTCCGTTTCCGTACGTACCGTGGCGACCTCCGTGCCGCTGGGAATAACCACCCCCGTCTCCTGTGCCGCTGAGAGACGAAACGTGATCTCCGCTGTGGCCGGGGCTGCCGGAGCGAGCTTCACGCCAATCAGGTCCAGGAACTTGATGTAGTTCTTCGCCGGCACCTTGTTCAGTCGATAGAGCAGCACCTCGACCAGCCAGGAAAACAGCTCGATAAGGGTGATGCCCGGATCGCTCAGATTGTGGTCCGTCCACTCAGGGCAGTAGCGAGGTATCATCGATCTCGCCTCCCGGACCAAGTCCTGGAATGTCCGATCATCCAGATTCGGTACTGGTAGTGCCATCTCCGTCCTCCTTCATACAGCTAACCCGACAGATAGAAGGGGTAAACCAGGCTGCGCTCGTCGCTCGTAGCCTTCACCTTGTACTTGATATCAATCATCAGCTGGGAAGTATCGGCGGCGTCAGCCCCAACATCCACCTCCAGCACCTCAATCCGAGGCTCCCACCAGCCTAGAGCATCCTCGACATACTGAGCAGCCTGACCCCAGGTTGTGGCATTGTTCGGTGCGAACACCAGCTCGTGGACCCGGCATCCGAAATCGGGTCGCATCCGCCGCTCCCCCTTGGACGTTGTCAGGATAACGCGCATCGATTCCTCGATGTCCTTTTCCCGACGCGTCATGGCTATGCCACCGCGCCCATCCACCCCCAGCGGGAAGTGGAATCCTGTCCCCAGGATATCACTCATCACACTCTCATTGTCCATGGCCTCAGTCCTTTCTCCATAGCCGGAACACGCCCTCCCCGTCAGGGCCCAATAAGCACCGTCACCGCAGGGGTAGGAGCGATGGTGGTCGAGACCGGCACCCCGGTGTAAGGATTCGCGCCCGCCACCGGATCGTTCGTCCGGGCTGCCGGCCGGTTCCCGATCAAAACGGTCGCACTCCCCATGGTAATGGCACCGGTACAGGCATTGCCCGAGACTGAATCCCCCAGTACCGCAGCCGGCATGTTCATGATCAGAACCGTCGCCACACCTGGACCGGTGATAGCGTCACCGCTCACTGTCACATCGCCCAATCGAGCGGCCGGAAAACCCATCAGAGTACCTCCTTTGTCCCAACTAGTTAAGCATGATGACGGAGCCCTGCACCTTCACCATCCCGCTGGACTTGACCTCTGTAGTGCCATCGCTTTCCAGAGCCGCCGTGCCGCCCTTCGCAGTCAGCGCACCGGTCGCCGTCAAATCCAACTTCGCGCCCGCTTCCACCTTGCCACTCGCCTGTGCCTTGACATTCAGATTAACGCAATCAATGTTCATGTCGCCGTCGCTCTTCAGGGTCATGTCGCCTGTGCTTGTCAGGTCCATCTTGCCCTTAGCCTCGATGGTGATGTCTTTGTCGGCCCTCACCGTGATGGTGTTATTCGCAGAGTCGATGACGATCTCGTTCTTCTCCGTCTTGTCGCGGATGATGATCTGCTCTTCGCCATCCTTGTCGTTCAGAATGATGACGTGGCCGGACCTCGACCTCAGAATCCTCTGGCAGACCTTGCCGCCATCGACGACGGGACCGGTGCCCTCCGGCGGCTTGTCTTTGCTATTCCACATTCCGCCCACCACCACCGGCCTGTGCACATCGCCGAGCTCGAATGCGATGAATACCTCATCGTCGAT
>JAZFSU010000151.1:0-2691 GCA_036446335.1 Dehalococcoidia bacterium
ACTCCTGGGCGGTCGGGATTGGCACCGGCAATGGAGGCGCAGGATTCTTCATCGTATCGAGCAGGATATTCTGGCTGTGCTCCGCCCCCGGCTGAGTGTGCGACCTCATCATTGTAGCAGCCAGAATCTGGAACTCCCTGCTGCTCCATGCCATAGGATTCCAGAACGGGTAGTTCATTATATCTATGGGCTTGATGTCTTCCACGCTTCGTTGCTCTCCTTCTCGGGACGGCTAGACCATGCTGAATCCGCCGCTGACACTCAGGGTCTGGCCCGTGATATAGTTAGCGCCCTCGGACGCGAAGAAGAGGGCAGCATAGGATACGTCCTCAGGCGTGCCCATTCTCGACAACGGATAGTGGCTGAGAATCTTCTCCCTGGTCTCAGCAGGGATCATCTCGACGGTTATATCGCCGGCCCACATGCTGTGCTTGCCCGCCGTGCCCGGCTTCTGTGGTATGTTGGCTCCGGGGCAGATAGCGTTCACAGTTATCCAGTATCGTCCCATCTCTTTCGCGATCGCTTTGCCGAAGGCGATGACCGCGCCCTTGGTCCCGGAGTAGACAGCCTCTCTGGGCTCACCGACACGACCCGAGTCGGAGGCTATGTTCACAATCCTGCCGGCCTTGCGCTCCACCATATGGTCGAGTACGGCCCTGGTGCAGTTGACTACGCCCAGGTAGTTGATCTTGATCTCCTTTTCGTAGTCTTCAACCGGCTTCTTCAAGAAGAGCTTGTTCGAGACAAATCCTGCGTTGTTGACCAGGACGTCGACGGTCCCAAACATCTCGAGCGCCTTCTTTACCATTGCCTCTACGGAAGCGTAGTCGGTGACGTCTGTCTTGACGGGTAGAGTCTTCCCCCCCAAGCCCTCGAACTCCTTGGCAACTTTACCCGCCTGCTCCTCATCGATATCCGCGATCACGACGTTGGCCTTCTCCCTGACAAAGGCTTCGCTTATCCCGCGGCCGATGTTCGCGGCGCCGCCCGTAACGATGACTGTCTTGCCTTCCAGCCCTAGATCCATTGATCTGTCCTCCTGATTAGCTAGTTAGTGTTACGATCGGGAAATCAACACAAAAAAAAGGCCGTGCACCCACTGTCGATCCACCCCTTAGCGGCTTGCTCCTGACACCGGCTCCCACCAGGTACACCTGCGGCACCCAGAAACTGCCATTTACCGCTGCTTCCTCCCGGATCTGACGGGGTTCATAGCGTTCTGCCGCGCAGGACCCAGTGTTCAACACCGATGCGCGAAAAACAGTCCCGAAAAGAATTGGACCTCGAGCGGGAATTCGATCCCGCTATAGCGGATTGCGGGTACAGGGCACCGCTAGCTCCCCATCTAGCACGACCAGAGAAATGTTACTATAGCAGGATGCCACTGTCAAGGTTTGCAGCTTCGGGGAGGCCGCTTCAGGACACCTTCGCGGCGATGAGGTCTCCCATCTCGCTGGTGCCGACCTTCCTCGCGCCTTCGCTCATGACGTCGTAGGTGCGGTCGCCCGAATCGAGGACGTCGTTGATGGCGTTCTCAATCAGACCGGCCTCGTCCGTCAGGGCCAGAGAGTAGCGCAGCATCATTGCGGAACTGAGGATCGTGGCGATGGGATTCGCCATGTTGAGTCCGGCACGGCGTGGCGAGCTGCCGTGAATCGGCTCGTAAAGGCCGAATATCCTGGTGCCCTCGCGTGGAATGCCTGCGATACTGGCAGAGGGAAGCATGCCCAGCGACCCGGCCAGCATGGAGGCTTCGTCGGTGAGGATGTCGCCGAACGTGTTCTCTGTTACGATCACGTCGAAATCGGCGGGCCGCTGGATCAGGCGCATTGCGCAGGCATCGACCAGCTGGTGCTCCAGCTCCACATCGGGGTACTCGCTGGACAGCTCAACGGCGATCTGGCGCCAGAGCCTCGAAGTCTCCAGCACGTTGGCCTTGTCCACCGACGCCAGCTTTCCACTTCGTGTCCGCGCCAGCTCGAATCCAGCCCGCAGGATCCGCTCTATCTCTATCTCGGAGTAGGCCATAGTGTCGACGGCGCGCCTTCCGCGCGTTGTCTGCCACCTCCGCTTCGGCTTGCCAAAGTACAGGCCGCCGGTCAACTCGCGGACCACCACCATGTCCACGCCTCGAAGCACTTCAGGCTTGAGCGACGTGGAGTCAACCAGCATGGGAAGGACCTTCACCGGACGCAAGTTGGCAAACAGGCCCAGGCCCTTTCTCAGATCAAGAAGCCCATCCTCAGGGCGAACCTTGGCCAGAGGATCATCCCACTTCGGGCCACCCACAGCACCGAGCAGCACCGCGTGCGAGCGCTTGCACATCTTCAGCGTCTCTTTTGTCAAGGCGACCCCATGGTTGTCTATCGACGCTCCCCCGATGTCCCCGTAGTGTAGCGAGAACTCGTGCCCAGCCCTCCGACCCACCGCCTGCAGCACCTTCGCTGCTTCCGCGACGACCTCGGGCCCAATACCGTCCCCCGGAAGAACGGCGATATTGAACTTCATCACTAGCCTCCTGCTGCTATCCTGCGCCTGGTGTATTCGATGAGCCCTCCGGCCTCGATCAGTTCGAGCATGAACTCGGGGAAAGGCTTCGCGCTGAAAGTGAGGCCTTTAGTCGTGTTCACGATAGTGCCTGTCGAGAGATCGACCTCGAGCACGTCTCCCGCGTCGGTCCTCTCGGCTGCC
>JAZFSU010000152.1:0-3947 GCA_036446335.1 Dehalococcoidia bacterium
CCAGGACTTCGAGGTGGTGGTCGAAGAAGGTGTACGAGTGGTGGAGACCGCCGCCCTCAATCCCTCCCCGTACATCGATCGTCTCAAGAAGGCAGGCATCACCACACTCCACAAGGTCGCAACGGTGAGGCACGCGATATCTGCGGAGAAAGCAGGAGTCGACGCGGTGACCATGGTCGGCTACGAAGCGGCCGGCCACACAGGATTGGACGACCTGCCGCTGTCAATTACGATTCCGAGGGCGGTTGACGCCCTGAAGATACCGGTGATCGCTGCCGGCGGAGTGGGCGACGGCAGGGCCTTCGTATCTGCTCTCGCCCTCGGCGCATGCGGCATCCAATTTGGCACACGGCTCATGGCCTCCAAGGAATGCTCGGCGAGTGCAAAGTTCAAGGACTGGCTCATCGAGACGCAGGAGACCGATACCGTGTACGTTGAGCGCTCAATGGATAGAGCGTATAGAGTGCGCAAGAACGCTGCGACTGACAAGGTGCTGGAGATGGAGCAACAAGGCGCCAACATATTTGAGCTGCTTCGATACATTGGAGGAGAGGCGCTCCAGCAAGTGCTCTTCGACGGTGATCTGGATGCCGGGGTGGTCGCCTGCGGACCGGTGGCCGGCCTGATCAACGATATTCCAAGCGTCAAGGAGATCGTCGATCGTATCGTGACACAGGGACAAGAGATCGTGAGGCGGCTCAACGATGGCCAGTGAACGAGTCCTCAGAATGTCAAGAGCCGTGGGGAAGGCACCAACTCGTGCACGCACGACCTGCGCCATCACACGAGCCCCGTTTGACAAAACCAGGTCGATATGATTAGATATTCAGGGTTGTCTGCCTGCAGGAAACCATGGCGGCAATCCTTTTTTGAGCCATGCCCCCACAGGATACGCCTCGAGTCCAACTCACCACCACACCAGCAAGTCCGAGAGCTCGACGCGCGGGAGCAAGACAAAATCCACTAAGGAGGTACTGAATGGCTTCTGAGGAGTTGAAGGTCCCGGAGGCACTGCTACAGTACATAGGCAAGGTAGACCCCCCGACCGTCAAGGAGGTTGAGAAAGGGTCTATAAGAAGGTACGCCGAAGCAGTTGGAGATCCCAACCCACTCTACAGCGACGAAGAGCACGCCAGGAAGTCGCGGTATGGTGGCATCATCGCTCCGCCTGGCTTCTTCGGCTGGCCCAAGTCGGGAATGCCTGCAGCCGAAGGGCTGATCGGCTTGATGACCGGGCTGATCGAAGCAGGCTACGCGGGGATCCTGGATGGCGGCATGGCGTATGAGTGCTATCTCCCGGTTCGTGCCGGCGACACACTGGTAGCAAGTCCGATGGTCAAGGACGTGACCGCCAAGGCAGGCAAGACCAACATGATGATCACCCGCTTTGAGACCACGTACCTCAACCAGAACGGCGATCTGGTAGCACGATCGTTTCATACTCTGATCGGCCGTCAACTCTAGGATTGTGGAGGGATATAATGTCGACTAAGCAGCTATACTGGGAAGACGTCGAGGTTGGCACAGAGTTGCCCACCCTGCCAAAGATCGCCGACTCGCTCATGCTGGTGAAATGGGCCGGGGCCAGCGGCGATTTCAACCCGCACCATTATGAGGATGGCTTCGCCAAGACTCAGGGAACAGACGGGACCATTGTCCACGGGCTGCTCAAGCACGCTTGGCTGATCCAACTGGTGACGGGCTGGATGGGAGACGACGGCTTCATGAAGAAGTTCTTCTGCCAGTACCGCGGCATGGACCTTCCCCGAAAGATGAAGACCATGAACGAGCCTCTGGAGGGCGAGACCTGGCAGTGTAAGGGCAAGATCACCAACAAGTACGTCGATGGTGAAGACCATTGCGTGGACCTGGAGATCGGGGTGGAGAACGGCAGCGGTCAGGTGACCACGCCGGGCTCAGCCACGGTCATTCTGCCATCCCGAGGTTGATGGCCAGAAGACTTAAAGGAGAGTAAGGTAATAATGGCAAGAAGGAAGTTTCACACAAAGCTCTGCGATGTGCTTGAGATCGAGTACCCCATAATCCAGGCCGGTATGGGCGGGTTCTCCGATCCCCCGCTTGTTATCGCCGTGTCTGAGGCCGGCGGACTTGGCACTCTCGGAGCAGCCGTCTACGAACCCGACACTCTGGACGAGGCCATCAGGGAGATCCGGAAAGGCACGAGCAAGCCCTTCGCTATTGACGTGCTGCTGCCGGACAGTCTCAAGGACCAGGAGGGGATCAGCAAAGAAGGGCTCATGAAACACATCCCCGATGACTACCTTGAATACATCAAACAGGTGAGGAAGGACTTCAACGTCCCCGACGACTACCACAGCACAAGAGGCGGGTCACTGTGGACGTCGGAGGGAACCAGGGCACTGCTGCAGGTCTGCCTGGACAACAAGGTTCCCGTGCTCGCGGCCGGACTCGGTCGCCTGGGTGACGTAATGCCGGAGTGCAAGTCACGCGGCATCAAGACAATAGGCATCGGCGCAAATGTGAAGATGGCCATGAAGCACGTGGAAGACCAGTGCGACGTGATCGTTGCTCAGGGCTACGACGCCGGCGGGCATACCGGCAACATCGGCACCCTGTCGGTGGTGCCTCAAATAGTGGACGCGGTGAAGCCAATCCCCGTCGCAGCCGCTGGCGGCATCGCCGACGGCAGAGGCCTGGTAGCCGCTCTGGCCTTGGGAGCAGCTGGTGTGTGGTGCGGCTCGATGTTCCTGCTCTCACCCGAAGCCACGTTCACTGAGGGTCAAAAGGACAGAGTCATCGCCGCGACCGAGCGCGACGCAGCCATTTCCAAAGCGATCAGCGGCAAGACGCTTCGACAGCTCAGGACCCGGTTCACCGAGGTCTGGGACAAGGGGCCCAAGCCGCCGCTTGGCTGGCCATTCCACAGCCTTCTCACGTTGGACATTGTGGATTACGCCTACAAGCACTGTGACCAGAAGGAATACGAGGAGATACTCGTGACTCCCACGAGCCAGGCGACGAGGCTGTTGAACAGGAGAAGGACCTCAAGACAGATAATCGACGATATGATCGAGGAGGCGTCCAAGATCCTTGAGGACGGCTTCCCAGCAACGGTGCAACTGAAATAGAGGTCTGGTCGCCCTACGGCCCGAATTCGGATTCGTGATAAAGAAAAGGTGGTGCTCCCCATTTGAGGGAGCACCACCTTGTTGTTTCTCCGTTCTGTGGCTTGACTACAAACCAGCGATGCAGCAACTCACAGTAGAACTGGCCGGGAATCCACCAAGGTTATGCGTCAGTCCCAGCCTGGGATCCTTCAATTGTCGCTCGCCGCATTTGCCCTGAAGCTGCTTGTAGCATTCGTACATCATCCTCAGGCCGCTGGCGCCGATCGGATGCCCGAACGATTTCAAGCCCCCATCGGTCTGGACGGGCAGCCCACCAGTTAGCTCAAAGAAACCAGATTCGATATCATCCTTCACCTTGCCCCTGGCACTGATCTCCAGGTCCTCCATAGTGACCGCCTCGGTGATACTGAAACAGTCATGCACTTGGGCCATGCTGATCTCTTCGCGAGGATTCTTGACATCCGCCTCGGCATAGGCCCTCTTGGCTGCAGCCACAGTCTCATACACACTGGTGAAATCGAAGTCAGATCGACACCAACCCTGATTCTGTCCCACTGATATCTGCAGTGCCTTGATGTAGACGGGGTCTTTACGGAAATTCTTGGCCATGTCGGCGCGACAGAGAATCGCTGCCGCTGCGCCATCGGTAACACCACAGCAATCGAACAGTCCTAGAGGCCAGGCGATAATGGGCGCCTGCAAAACCTGGTCAATCGTCACCACCCGACGCAAATGTGCCTTGGGATGCTTGGCTCCATTGGCATGACTCTTGACTGAAATCATACCGATCATCCGCTTGCCTTCCTGAGGGGTGAGGCCATACTTGGCGAAATACGC
>JAZFSU010000153.1:0-3533 GCA_036446335.1 Dehalococcoidia bacterium
GGGCATCAGGGCCGTCGTCGCATCTGAGTGTTTGTGCCTCAAGTCGCAGCCTGATATAATGACGCGCAAGCAAGGAAGGGATGAGTCTGAGAGTATGCTGGCCAAGGTGAAGACGGCTGCCGTAGTCGGTTTCGAGGCGCAAGAGATTGAGGTGGAAGTCGACATCTCCGGCGGGCTGCCCGCCATGAACATCGTGGGACTGCCCGACACGGCCGTGCAGGAAGCGCGAGAAAGGGTCCGCTCCGCCGTCCGCAACTCGGACTGCCAGTTCCCCACGAAGCGGATCACGGTCAACCTCGCCCCTGCGGACCTGAAGAAAGCTGGCCCTTCCTACGATCTGCCTATTGCAGCCGGCATATTGCTCAGCTCGGAGCAGGTCACGGCTGACACGTCGCAGATGCTTTTTCTGGGGGAGCTGTCCCTTGACGGCAGCCTGAGACATACTCACGGCATTATTTCCATGGTCGAGCTGGCCAGGGAGAAGAAGATACCCACGGTCTTCGTGCCTGCAGTTGATGCCAGAGAAGCGTCTCTCGTGAAGGGCGTCGATGTTGTTCCGGTATCCTCCCTGTCTGAGCTGGTCGGCCATTTGAGCGGCGTGGCGGTGATCCCCATCTACGTTGCCGACGAAGCCGCAGATGAGGCTCTGGAGACGCCGCCTGCCGTGACCGATCTTGCTCTCGTCAAGGGACAGGAGCACGTGAAGAGGGCGTTGGAGGTGGCTGCCGCCGGCGGACACAATGTTATCATGAGCGGGCCGCCCGGAAGCGGCAAGACCCTTCTCGCGCGAGCGCTGTCCGGCATCCTGCCCCGCATGAGCATCGAGGAGGCGCTGGAGGTCACCAAGATATACAGCGTCAGCGGTCTTCTCCCCCAGGATACCCCGCTCATCAGGCAGCGCCCGTTCCGGGCTCCGCACTACACTATCTCCCACGCCGGGCTGGTGGGCGGCGGGCGGTGGCCGAGGCCCGGCGAGATAAGCCTCAGCCATCGTGGTGTCCTTTTCCTGGATGAGCTTCCCGAGTTCGGCCACGCCGATCTCGAGATCCTGCGCCAGCCCATGGAGGACAAGGTCGTCACCATAAGCCGCGCCCAGGGGGCTGTTACTTTTCCGGCGAACTTCATGCTGGTGGCTGCGATGAATCCCTGCCCCTGCGGATTTCACAGCGACCCGCTAAAGGAATGCTCCTGTTCTGCGAGCATGGTCTCGCGATACCAGAAGCGGATCAGCGGCCCGCTGCTTGACCGCATCGATATCTCCGTCGAGGTGCCGCGTATCGATTATGAGAAGCTGTCGGATGACAGGCTCGGCGAAAGCTCGGAGGCGGTGAGACAGCGGGTGGAGGGGGCGCGCTCGATACAGTCGGAGCGGCTGAAAGGAACGGCGCTCGTGTGCAACGCGGACATGACGCCGCTGGAGGTGCGCGAGTACTGCCAGGTGGAGGAAGCGGCGCAGAGCCTTCTCCAGGCGGCGATGAAGCAGCTTGCTCTGTCGGCTCGCGGGTTCCATCGCATACTGAAGCTGTCCCGCACGATCGCCGACCTCGCAGGTGCTGAGACCATTGCCGCCAACCATATCGCCGAGGCGCTGCAGTACCGGCCCAGGGAGCAGATGTGAGGGGGCGCGGGTTGCCCTGAGGACGGTTGATGGGAGAGGGTGAACATGAAGGAGAAGAGCCGAAAGAGGAGCAAGGACGACAACCTCTTCGCACAGTGTGGTTCGAAACCTGGAAATACGACCGCATGCATGACGTGAGAACTGCCCTGATCCGCAGAGTACTCCTAGACATGCGCAAAAATGCAGATGCGGGGTGGCCCAGTACTACTGATTGATTGACACTGTATAACCTGAGAGGTTATAATCTGTGTATAGGATTGAGCACTACACTAGGCCTAATGGGGAACAGCGCGTAAGGGCTTGGCTCAATTCTCGACAGGTTGATCAGTACACCGCTATTGCGGCGAAAATTGAGCGCCTGGAACTGGAAGGCCCCAAGCTCCTTGATACGGAAATGATGAGGACTATTAAGAACTCCGGCCTTTGGGAATTGAGAGGCGTTCATTGTCGAGTTCTTCTGTACTTTGAACAGCAAGAGAACACCTTCGTGCTCCTGCATGGGTTCCTGAAAAAAGGAAGAGTAGAGCCTCGGGAGATAGCAGTCGGAGAATCCCTGCTGCAAGAGTATTTCGCGACCAAACAAGGAGGTGCTTGTGGGTAGAGAGTTTATGGAGGACTTGGAGAGCAAGCTCCAAGACAAGGAATTCGCTAAGGCGTTTGGGGCAGAAACAGCGAAGACTGATTTCGCGATTACGCTGGTGAAAGCTCGCCGCCGCTGTCAGATGACCCAAGCGGAGTTGGCAACAGCCCACGGGGTTAGGCAATCCTACATAGCCAAGTTGGAGCGAGGCGATGCCAATCCTACGATCGGCGCAGCTGGGAGAATTCTCGCGGCCCTTGAACTGCGACTCTCGACTGCGGTACTACCTCTGATGCCGATGACAACCTGGTCACCGCAGACCAGCTCACCTCGTCGTTCTGAAAGCGCGACAGCCCCCCCTCTCATCTACAATTACAATGCCATAAACTTTCCAGTGGTTAGCACCACTAATAGCGCTGCAGCGCATGTCTTTGTGGAGGTGTGAACACGATGCCAGATATTAGGCTTGTTTGGTCAGTGGTGTGCGCGCGCAGTGTTATAGACAAGGAGTCAAACAACGTCAGTCTCATCGACGCTCTCGAACAGATACAAGTCGAGCTTGTACGAAGCACTGCGAAAGCCCCCGTTCATCTCCCGTTTCGCATCGAGTGGGTGACTCTTTGGACGAGGCTGCTGGGTGAGGTGCCGACAGTTGGTCGCGCGAGGGATACCATTGAGAGTCCGGATGGCACCGTCCTGTTTGAGAACGAATACGATGTGGATGTGCACAAGAAGAGGCGCACGCGAGTGACGAGACGGCTTGGTGGCTTGCCACTGCCAGCGTCAGGCACCTACCGGTTCCTTACGCATACACAGGTCGAAGGCCACGATACCTGGCAAGTTGTGTCTGATGTGCCGCTCGAGATCAGCATCAAGAAGCCAGCCAAGGCAGCCGATACGCGCAGGGCGAACAAGGCTGCCAGAGGCAAGTAGGAACAGGCATGCTGCTGGCCAATGGCCGCCCACCCCGCCTACGCCCTTCCCCACCATCCCCCTTTTGTCAACGCGCCTCGGCCTGTGCCAACATCGTCGAGTGAGTGGCGGATTATCCGATCAATTGACTTGGTAGAAATATTTGCCGTCTTCGTCTTTGCTCACGGTGATAGTCGCAACGCCGATTGGAGAACTGTTCCCCGAATCACCAACAGCGGTAAAAAGAGACTGTGTGAAGGTTCGAGTGTTGCCATCAGCCGTACTGACTTGTACTTGAGCTGTTTCAGCTCCCGTACCCTCAAAGTAATTCACCCCTACGCTATACGTGCCTGTTTCAAGTGTATCGCAAGCCACATAATAATGCTCCGGTCCGTAACTGGTTACATCATCGAGGTCAAGATA
>JAZFSU010000154.1:0-11169 GCA_036446335.1 Dehalococcoidia bacterium
GGGCGGCATGTCGACGGCGGTAGTCAGCGGCTACATTGACCGGGAGATGGAGAAGGCCTGGCTGAAGGTACAGCAGGAGCTCGAGGACAAGAAGCGCATCATTGTCGGCGTGAATGAGTTCACCATTCCGGAAGAGGAAGAGGTTGACGTGGAAGCCTACCATCACCAGGTAGACTTCGACCTGGTCCATCGCTACATCGATGGCGTCAGGGAGTTCAAGCGCACGCGGTCTCAGGCCAAGGTCAGGAAAGCCCTCGAGGACCTGCGCGTCGCCATCGAGTCCGAAGATCCCGAGATCCTCCGCTTCGAAATGGAGTGCTGCAAGTCCGGCTGTTCTACCGGGGAGGTCGCCGGGGTGAAGAGGATGGGTGTCGGCTTGCCATATGATCCCATGGGGGTGCTGGAGTATCCCTTCGACTAGGAGCGACGGCGTTTCCAGATGCTGGTCAGTCTGAATTTGCGGCCTGGCTACTTGCGACCCGCCGTTTCCATCAACTCGATCAATTGGTTCGTGTCTGCCCCGGCACCGAATACCTCCCTGATTCCCTGTTCCTTCAGCCAGCCGATGTCCTCATCGGGTATCAGGCCTCCGACAAGTACCATCACGTCATGCAGACCCTTTTCCTTCATCAGCCGCATTACCTCCGGAACATGCGCGTCGTAGGCTCCGGTCGAGAAGCTCATGCCAACGACATCGACGTCCTCCTGAACGGCCGCCGACACAATCTCTTCGGGGCTCATGTAGACCACGTAGACCACTTCGAAACCGGCGTCCCGCAAGATCGCTGCAACGCTTTTGACTCCTCGATCGTGGCACTCCATCCAGTGCTTGACCAGCAGAACCTTGGCTTTGCCGTTGGACTTCACTTCCCGGTACCTCCTGCCTTGAGTTGCGCACCCGCGGCGGCTTCCAGGGTATCAACGAATGGTCTTCTAGTGTGGCAGTGACACACTGTACGCCGGGCCCCACTTGAAGACCTTCCTGAGGGTCTTCGATATCTCGCCGGTCGTGGCCTTGGCCCTGGCAGCTCCGACACAAGCCGGCATCACATGCCCATGCTCCCCCTTGTCCAATCGCTCTGCAGCCGCCACCAGCGCGTTGAGAGCTGCGTCCGTCTTGGCCTGGTCTCGCTTGGCTTTGTACTCCTTGATGCGTTCAATGGCGACCCTGGCAACGTCAGGATCGGCGCGGAAGGGCTTGATCACTTCCTTGGCCGGCACGGCGTACTTGTTCCAGCCCACGACTACTTCCTCACCGCTGTCGACAGCACGCCGCCACTCGGCAGCGTGCTTGCGCATCGTGCTCATCAACATGCCGCTCTTATGGGCCTTCACGAAGCCGCCGGCATCGTCGATTTCCTTCAGCACCTTTTTCGCCTCCTCCTCCATCCTGTGCGTGAGCCACTCTACATAATAGGAGCCCGCGAGCGGGTCGCCCACCTTGGTTATGCCCATCTCATGGCGCATCACCTGCTGTATCCTCAGCGCCAGAATCGCCGACTCCTCAGTGGGAATCCCGATCGGCTCGTCGTAGGCCGCGACCTCCATCGCGGTGGTGCCCGAGAGCGCCGCCCCGAGTGCGTGGAAAGCACTCCGGACTAGGTTGACCAGCGGCTGCTGCTTCGTAAGCTCGAAACACGAGGTATGCGTGTGTGTCCTCAATTGCATGGATGATGCCCGTTTGCATCCGTACCTCTCTCGCGCCGTGGTCGCCCAGAGCTTTCTCCACGCTCTGAACATGCAGATGTACTCGAAGAAGTCGTTGCACTGGGCAATCTGGAATCCGATCCCCGGCATGAAGGAGTCAGGGTCCAGGCCCGCGGCGACGCAGGAGTCGGCTATCGCCCGAGCCGTTGCTATGCCGTACGCCATTTGATGGACCGCGTCGGCACCTGTCTCTGACATACCGTGGCCCTGGATGTTGGTGTGGTTCCATTTGGGCATTTCTTTGCTGCAGAAATATATGACGTCAGTGGCCAGCTTCAGCCCGCCTGCCGATTCCCAGAGGTGATTGGGAGCGTACCACGCTCCGAACTGCCAGTTCATGGTGTTGCCGCGAAGCTGGTCGGGCGTAAGGCCCTGAGATTCCGCGTAGACGATGAAGTGGGCCAGGTAGGGAAGAGTGTCGCCGTTTATGATTACGATGTTTGTCTTGGTGAGGTCGATGCCGTCGAGCATTCGGCCGAAGTCCTCGTCGGTGGGACAGCTCACCCCGTCCTTGCCGATGTACCCCTGGGCGTCCGGCTCGTCCGGGTCCACTCCGAAGTGAGTCGGCACATCACACACTATGTTATAGGCCCTGCCGCCGAAATAGCCCTCCATCCCAGCCCCGGCCAGCTTGTCCATTCGCTCTCGGGTGTGCTCCGGCAGCCCGTAGCCGTGCACCGGCTGGTTGATCCAGGGCTGAAACTGGTAGTGCAGGGGATAGTTGCTTCTCATATAGGGATAGGACCCGGGCACGCCGATGTCACTCTCGAAATCGAGATCCTGCACGTCCAAAGGGGTGTACACCGGCTTTATCGGTATCCCGGAGGACCCGGTAGTTGACGAGAAGTCCTTTCCCTGATACCGCTCGTTGATGGCATTCTGGTGTAGCTCCATCAGTCTCCGGCATTGCTCCAGAGTCTTCTCATCGAACATGTGCTGTCCTCCTTCGCGTGGCTTGCTCTTCCCCGCCCTATTTCTTGTCCCGGCTGTCCCCCTTCAGGAAACGGGAAAAGGCACCTTGCATGACCTCGGTCGCAAAGATCGTGGGCATCATGCGTTCGGCGGCCTGGTAGTCACTGATGGCGTTGCGGTTGAGGGTGGACTTAATGAATGTCTTGGCCATATAGCTGTTGGCAGCGATTCGTCTGGCAAGCTCCTCGCACTTGGGCAGCAGTTCGTCGTCTTCAAACACGTCCAGCACTACCCCCAGGCGTCTGGCTTCCTCAGGGTCCAGTTCGACTGCGGACATGCAGAGGTAGGCCACGACCTGCTTGCCGAGCTTCTCGAGGCCTCGTGTCACCGCCCAGGCGGGCAGTGCGCCGTGGTTGATCTCTTTCAGGGCGAACTTGGCGCTTTTCGCAGCGAAGGTCATGTCACAGCAGCCGGAGATCTCGAAACCGAACCCGAAGGCCGCGCCGTTGACAGCAGCGATGATCGGTGTCTCGGACATCTCGATGGCCTTGAAGGGCTCGAAGCAGACCTTGATGAAGTCGAACCCTGCCTCCGGCTGCCCCACGCTGGCGAACTGCTCGACGTCCGCACCGGCGGAGAACACCGGGAACGGGGTCCCCTTCTTGGGGTGCGTGAAGGTTTGCCCTGTCAGGATCATGCACCCGACCTCAGGGTCAGCGTCCAACTCCCGGACGGCGGCCGCCAGTTCGCTGAAGATCTGCCGGTTGGCGGCGTTGAACTTGTCAGGACGGTTGAATGTGATGACAGCGATACCGCCCTCTTTCTTTTCTACCTTGAAAACCTCGTATGCCATGGTCCTCCTTAGGTGACGGATTCTTGTTCGTACGTCGTCTGCCTACGCACTATCCCATTCGGCCTCGATGATGGACGGGAGCTTGGCAGCCCGCTCCTTCCCACTCATGAAGTCGAGATACCTGACGCCCTGCGGGTCGATCTGTTCTATCAACTCCATTTCCTGGAGGGTCGGTGCCCTGGTGACAGGGCAATCCGGAGGAACCTCAACTTCGAATCCGGTGTTGCTGATCACGTCGTCGGCCGTGACGCCCTTGTGCAGCGACAGTACCTTCCACTTGCCGCGTTCTACCATCTGCATCACGCACAGGTTGGTGATGACATAGAGAGGCCCGGGACGCAGTCCCTGAGCCTTGCGTTCCTCGTCGGTGAAGAAGTACCTCGTGCCCGTAACGTAGTTGACCTTGGGAACGAACACCTGCTTCGAGTGCCCCGCGAAGTAGGCCACGCCCTTGCGGTGCAGTCCGTAGACCACGGGCGCGCCCGCGCCACCGGGGAGCCGCAGACCGCGGGGATTCATTTCGCCGGTGGGATTTCCCTCTGCGTCCTTCACCGGCGTCGCCAGCCACGAGATATTGATGTCGCCATTGGCGTCAAGCTGTGCGCTGGAAACCGCCTCAATGTCGCCCATGCCCCTCAAGTGCAGTGCCTCGATGCACTCGGTCATTGACCATAGGCCGGCGGCGAACCGCGTGCACGCGGCCTCGGACGAGTGGAAGCTCAGCTGGAAGGGAAGAGGATCGACGCCGCTGTAACCCACGATGAAAGCGTTAGGCGCATGAGTCAGCTTGGCGAGCATGTACGCGGTGTATGCCAGAGGAGTGAACGACCCCAGAATGATGGAGTCATCGTCCTCGATCGTGCGAGCCAGGCTAGCCACCATCTGCGCTGAGGCATCGTACTCGGACGCGGTCTCATCACTGATTGACGCGGGGAAGTCGATCGAGTGCACATTCTTTGCCAGGTGCGTGAGTTTATTCTTGGCTTCCGCTCCGCCCGCGTTGCGCTGGTAGTCGTCCTCGGTGTCGCCTATCAGCCCAGGGATGTACTCGCCTGCGGTCTTGGGGCTGCCGATGCCCTGGACGTCCTTCATCATTTGCATTAGATGAGCCGAGTAGTAGGGCACACAGCTGCACGGAGCAGCGCCAAACGGCTGGTGAATCACCAGGGATACTTCAGGACGGAATACCACCGTTGCTGCCTTGTCGGCGCGGATCTGCTCCGACGAGACTATTTCCTCCACGGTGACAATCACGGACGTGGCGGCCATGGCCATGTCCAGGTCCGACGCGGAGGTGCCGAATAGCTGCACATTGCCCTGCTCGTCAGCCCGCTGGGCATGGATGATGGCCACGTCAGGCGCAATGGCCTGTACGGCGGTCAGCTCCTTTCCGGTGAAGGGGCAGGTCACCGTCCTGTACAGGTCCGGGGACTCCTTGACGATATCGGACCCCTTGGGCCCATCAAAGGCAGCGAAGGGGAGGCCCATGCCGGCTGCCTGCAGCCCCTTGACCATGCTGCAACCTTCGATCTCGGTCAGGTTTATCAGCTTTCCCTGAGCGACGCGGCGAAAATTGGGGGGCAGGCCGAAAGACTCGAGGCTCAGAAAGCTGAAGACCAGGTGGTCGACTGCCCCCGCCGCCAGGAGCCACTCCATTTCCCAGCCGCCGGTGATCGACATCACTTTGAGCCCTTTGATCTTCTGCCTGATGATCTCTCTCACTATTGCCATAGGCTTGTTGCAGCTCCAGCCGCCGCCGATCCCAACGAAGCTGCCGTCCTTGATAAACCGCCCTATGTCGCTTATCGTACCGATCTTGCTATTGGTGGGCATACGTTGCTCATCTCCTTCGGATTGGGTGATACCTCTGGTCAACTGCAGTATACATCGTGGATAAGGTGGTGTGGAAGCACGCGTATTCTAAGCTAATTACGATGAGTCGTCAATCAAGTCGTCCGCAGCCATCAGACAGCGCTGTTCGCTGTGAAATGAGGCCCGCAGCCAAGGCCCCCAAGCATTGACACTGCGCGGAGTGCCAATCTATACTATCGTGCGAGCGCCTTACGAGCGGGTCGGCGATTACTGCCGGTCGGCTGATGGCGACCTATTACAGGGGGTGAGCATAATGATGGATGTCAAACCAGGCGACACTCTGGGAACCGTGGTGGACAGGGTAGCGGCGAAACACCCGAAGCAAGAGGCCATTGTGTGTGGCCAGGAGAGGGTAACCTATGACAGTCTAATGGAAAAGGTGAACTCGATGGCCAATGCCCTGCTGAAGATGGGCGTCAAAAAGGGGGACAAGGTCGCGATCTGGATGAGCAATGTCCCCGAATGGGTCTACGCCCACTTCGCCTGCGTGAAGATAGGCGCTCCCGTCATCCCGCTCAACACTCGATACAAAGTACACGAGTTGGAGTACATCCTCAAGCAGTCCGAGTCAACGACCCTGATCATGATGGACCGCTTTCTGAAGATAGACTTCATGCCCATGATCTACGAGGTCTGTCCGGAGCTGAAGGGCGACAAGCCCGGCGAGTTGCAGTGCAAAAATCTGCCGCTTCTCAAGAGGGTCATCGTGGCAGGTGGGCAGAAATACGAGGGAATGCTCGACTATGAAGAGGTGCTCGAATCCGGCAAGGACTACGCCTCTTCCGATGCCTTGAAGAGGGCTCAAGAGGCGGTTCTGCCTGAGGATGTCTACGTTATTCCTTTCACGTCGGGCACGACCGGTTTCCCCAAGGGCGTCGTGACCACCCATTACCAGTATGTCAGGATTGTCCAGTCTTTCAGCGAGAGATTCCAGATGACGGAGAAGGACCGCATCCTGGTGGTCTCGCCCTTCTACCACAACATGGGTAACATGACGGGGATGACGTTGGGCGCGTGCAATGGTGCCTGCATTTTGCCCATGGAGGCGTTTGACCCGGGCGAGGCGCTGAGGTTGATCGACGAAGAGGGGGCAACCAATTTCACCGGCGCACCGACCATGTACATCATGATGCTGGACCATGCCGACTTCCCGAAGCGCAATACCAGTGGCATAAAGAGCGCTATCATTGGGGGTGCCGATGTCTCCCCGGACCTTGTGAGAACCATCATCGAGAAGATGGGCATCAAGGACATGATCTCGGGCTACGGAATGACGGAAAACACCGGCATCAGCACCTCCACGCGTCGGGGCGACCCACCCGAGCTGGTGGCCAGCACTTGCGGAAAGCTCATCTTCGCGGACTGCGAGTTGAAGGTATTCGATCCGGACACCGACAAAGAAGTATCCCCCGGCACGCAGGGAGAGCTCCGTACTCGCGGCTGGTTTGTCATGAAGGAGTACTACAAGCAGCCCGAGGAGACGGCGAAGGCCTTTGACAGCAACGGGTGGTTCCACACAGGCGACCTCGGCGTCATAGATGAAAACGGCTATGTCAAGATAACCGGCAGGCTGAAGGACATGTTCATAACCGGGGGAGTTAATGCGTATCCCGCCGAGATCGAGAGTTTCCTCATGACGCATCCCAAGATAGCCATGGTTGCGGTGGCCGGAGTGCCCGACAGGAGGATGGGCGAGGTGGCCATGGCGTTCATCAAGCTGAAGGAAGGCCAGAGCGCCACCGAGGAGGAGATCATAGCGTTTGCCAGGGAGAAGATGGCCAACTACAAGGCTCCCAAGTACGTCAAGTTCGTCGATGACTTCCCCATGACTCCCACGGGCAAGATCCGGAAGTTCGTGCTGAAGGATGGCGCCGTACAGGAGCTCGGGCTCGACAAGCAATAGCGGCCTTGGGATCATCCCGCCGGACTGGTGCGCCGAGAGCGCCTGGGCCAAGGCTGGGCCGAAGGCCGTTCGCGCGTAGAAACGCACTACTATCAGGACAGGGCCGGGATAACAGAGAACAGGAGGCAAGCCCCAGTGGATTTCAATCTGACCGAGCAGCAGGAGATGTTTCAGAGAGAGGTGAGGAAGTTCGCGGAGGCCGAGCTTACGCCTTTAGTTGACATAATGGACAGGGAGAACAACTACCCTCATGAAATCCGGCCGAAACTGGTCGAGATGAATCTGCTTGGGATTCCTTTTGATCCGAAATACGGTGGCGCCGGGGCGGATCACGTGAGCCTGGTATTGGCCATGGAAGAATTCGCGAAGGTGCTGGCTCCGATGGCCATAAGCATGCAGGTAGGAAACGTCACCAGCGACAGGTTCAACAAGCTTGGCACAGAGGAGCAGAAACAGGAGTTCATGGTCCCGATCTGCGAAGGGAAAAGGGTCGTCTGTTTCGCTTTCACGGAACCCGATACGGGTTCGAATCCCAAGATGATCAAGACCAGGGCCAGGTCGGACGGCGACAGCTATGTCATCAATGGCACCAAGCGGTTCATCACTCATGGTACGTTCGCTGACGCGGCCTTGATCTTTGCCAAGGACGATGACGAAGACATCAGCCTTTTCATAGTGGAGACGGACAGGGAAGGATTCTCCACCGACAACAAGATGGACATGTTGGGTTTGAGGGGCACCGACCTCTGCGACCTGATCATGGAGGACGTCCGCATACCCAAGTCAAACATGCTTGGCGGCAAAGGCGGGAAGTTTGATGCCCTGAAGGACGCGATGACCATCGGCAAGGTGTGCCTGAGCGCACAATGCGTGGGGCTGATGCAGGCGGCTCTGGACGAGGCCATACGGTACTCCATGAACAGAATGCACTTCGATGAGCCGATCTTCGACCTGCAGGCCATTCACTGGCTGCTGGCTGAGATGGCGTCAAGGCTGGAGGCTGCCCGCTGGCTGACCTACCGGGGCGCTTTCCTGAAGGATCAGGGGATTGACACGCTCAAGGATATGGCCATAACGAAGCTGTTCGCGACTCAGACCGCGGTGGACGTCTGCAGGTTCGGAATGCAGGTCCACGGCGCTTATGGAATCAGCAAAGAATACAAGATCGAGCGTCTGTATAGGGACGCCAAGATGTACGAGTTGCTCGAGGGCACATCGGAGATACAGAGGGAACTGATCGTCAAGCGCCTGCCGAGGTAGCTCCACGAGACTACTTGTTCGTGTAGTCGTAGAATCCTTTTCCGGTCTTTCTCCCGAGGTGCCCGGACCGGACCATCTGTCTCAATAGGAGGGGCGGGCGATACTTGGGATCGCCGTACTCGCTGTACAGGTTCTCCATGACGTGAAGCAGCGTGTCCAGCCCGACGAAGTCGGCCAGCTGCAGCGGGCCCATGGGATGATTCATGCCCAGCCTCATACCCTTGTCGATGTCCTCGGCGCTGGCCACGCCCTCGGCAAGCGCGTGTATCGCCTCGTTTTGCAGGACGCCGATCAGCCTGCTCGTGGCAAAGCCCGGCGTATCATTCACGAGTATTGACTCTCTGCCCATCTTGGCAGTCAGGGCCTGAATCGCCTTCACCGTCTCATCACTCGTGCTGTAGCCCCGAACGATCTCCACGAGTTGCATCACAGGGACGGGATTGAAGAAGTGCATCCCGATGAACCGGTCCGCTCTCTTGGTGGTGGCAGCCAGCTCCGTTATGCTCAGTCCCGATGTGTTGGAGGCGAAGATCACAGATTCGGGGCAACTCTCGTCCAGGGCTCTGTACGTGTCGGCCTTCAGGGACATGACCTCCGGAATGGCCTCGATCACGACATCGACATCCTTTGCAGCCTCGAGAAGATCTGTCGTACACTGGATTCTGGCCACCACGGCGTCAGCATCGGCCTGAGAGATCTTCTCCTTCTTGACCATGCGCCCGAGGCTCTGCCTGATCGTGTCCATGCCCTTGTCCAGAAACGCGTCGTTGACGTCCCTCATTTTCACGTTCAGCCCGGCCTGGGCTGCAACCTGCGCTATTCCGGCACCCATAATGCCCGCGCCTAGTACGCTTACGCTGCCTGCTTCCACGGTCATACCTCCTTATGGTTGTCTTCTGTCGTGAAGTGGAGGCGCGCTAGCGGCACGCCGCCTCCAACAATGAGTATCCTCTGGCACATCGAGTAGTCGGCCTCTCATGAAGCTGAACGCTCAGTCGGGCCCTCGATCGCGCGACCACGCTGATGTCAAAGTCGGCGCAATTGCTGGCTATGTGGCTCATGACTGGCGCCAGTGGCCTTTGTTGGCCGGGGTAGAGGAGAAGTGCGAGCAACTCTTTGGCATGGACATCGTAAATGACGGCAAAGTAGTTGTCAATGTCTGGCCGCCGCTGCTGACATTGGCGGCACTTGGTCTGCGACCGTGCGCCTTGTACAGCAGGAGAGGGGGCCCAGCGCGGGAACTCCCGCGTTCCTCGGAGCGCAAATGCGATTCGTGTGATGCGAGAATGCCCGAGCCGGGCGTGTGCCAGTCGGGCGGCATCATTCTGGTACCGAAGGGGGAGATACGGCAAACGGACGTTCGACGGATCGAGGGCGAAAAAATCCCTCGGCTCCACGGCTGCGGCCCTTACTAACGTCCACTCCGATGTCCCCAATGCCACTCCAGGGTTACTAAAGTCCTCCCCAGTGGGCTACGAACGTAGGCTAGCATTGGATGGCACCGGGCACTACCATTGGTGTAAAGATGGCGGAAGAAGTGGGGAGGGCGATGTTGAGGTCTGGCAAGTCGATCATATTCGGAGGTAGGCCAGTTATCCTGGCCTTTGCCGTGGCTCTAGCGCTGTTGCTTCTCTCCCTCCAGATGGCTCCTGCATTGGCAACAGAGGTCGGCAATGAGGTGCCTACTCCGACTCCCTGGACTGAGCTGAAGGAGGGCGATGGCTCGGATGTGCCGAAGGATTACGACTATCCCCCTCTGCCGGATCCACCACTGAGGGTTGAGGACGGCGGCTTCAAATTCATAGACCTGTTACTTGAAGAAGAAGGAATTGACTATTACTTCGACGGGTCCGATGAACCCAAAGACTACTACGGTTCTGATGAGTCCTCCGGGCCTGAAGACGGGTTTGATACAGACAAGCCGTTGGAGCCGAAGGATCCCTCCCACTTGGACGTGTTCTCTGAGCACGGCGACGCTTCTCATCTGGATATCTACTCTGAGCACGGTGATGCCTCGCACTCCGACGTATTCTCGGAGCATGGCGACGCGTCGCACTCGGACGTGTTCTCAGAGCATGGCGACGCTTCCCACTCTGACGTATTCTCTGAGCACGGAGACGCTTCTCACCTAGACATGTACTCTGAGCACGGGGACGCTTCGCACTCTGACGTATTCTCGGAGCACGGAGATGCGTCCCATTTAGACATATTCTCAGAGCACGGAGACGCTTCGCACTCTGACGTATTCTCGGAGCACGGAGATGCGTCCCATTTAGACATATTCTCTGAGCACGGTGATGCCTCGCACTCGGACGTATTTTCAGAGCATGGCGACGCTTCCCACTCCGACATATTCTCGGAGCACGGAGACGCTTCGCACTCTGATGTATTCTCGGAGCATGGAGACGCGTCCCATCTGGATATCTTCTCGGAGCACGGAGACGCTTCGCACTCTGATGTATTCTCGGAGCATGGAGATGCGTCCCATCTGGACATCTTCTCGGAGCATGGCGATGCGTCGCACTCCGACGTATTCTCTGAGCACGGCGACGCCTCTCATTTGGACATCTTCTCTGAACACGGGGATGCGTCGCACTCTGACGTATTCTCTGAGCACGGCGATGCCTCTCATTTGGACGTCTACTCTGAGCACGGGGATGCG
>JAZFSU010000155.1:0-2370 GCA_036446335.1 Dehalococcoidia bacterium
TCGGCGGCTCGATGGAACCGTACGCTCTCCTGTGCAGCCGGCTGTTCTCGGCGGCCCACCGGAGTTCTCATTTCAAGGACTTCAAATTCTACTACTTTCACAACTGCGTCTACGACAAGCTGTACGAGGACATCACGCGGCGTGAGCCGACGAGCACTGATCACCTGCTGCGGACCCTGGAGTCCGACTACAAGGTCCTGCTGGTGGGTGATGCCACTATGTCCCCATACGAGCTGACCGAGAGACACGGGGCGATCAACTACTACGAGCAGAACGAGACGCCCGGGATCACGTGGCTCAAGCGGCTTGCCGAGCATTTCACTCACTGCGTGTGGATGAACGTGGAGAACGAGCGGCTATGGGATCACACCACCGTCCGAATGATCGGTAGCGTCTTCCCTATGTACCCCCTGACCGTCGACGGCCTGGGCCAGGCGGTGAAGAAGCTTGTTGTGAGGCACTAGCTGTGGCCACAAGGCCGTTGGCCGTGGGTGTGGCGACGTGAAAACCTTTCCCAAGGAAAGCAAAGAGGGACTGGCGTGCGCGCCAGTCCCTCTGTCCGTGGTCTGTTAGCCGCTAGAACGAGATTATCTTCACTGTGTCGAATCTCGGTCCTTCATCGTCTATGACGACCTGCCACACCTCGAAGGTGCCGCCTCCTCTGTCGCCGTTCTCAGAGAAGCTTATGAGGCCGCTGACGCCGGCGTATTCCTGCCCGATCTCCATGAGTGCGTCGCTGATCGCGGCGGCGTCCTCGTATCCGGCCTGCTCGATGGCCAAGGCGGCCAGCTTCATAGCGTCGTACGAGTACTCGGCATAGATGCCGGGACTGTAGTCGAACTCGGCTTCGAAGGCGGCGACGAAGTCGGCATACATTGTCTGATCTGCCGTCGCCTTCGTGCCTATAACCGCCTTCTCCATGAACTCCGCGGTCTCCGCCATGCCCAGGGTGGCCTCTGCGTAGCCGCCCTCAGAGGTTATCCACTGTATGGTGTCCAGCCCGAGCTCGAGGCCCTGCTTGTAGACTATCTGGCTGTCGTCTCCGTAGCCAACGTGGACAACTACATCGGGGTTCTTGTCCTTCACGATCTGGAGCTCGGTGAGATAGTCCATCTTCGCCGGGTCATACCTCATGGACGACACTATCTCTACTGAATCTCCCAACGTATCCTTGATGACCTCCTCGATGCCCACGCCATACTGGTTGTCCATGATGAAGAAGGCAACCTTCTCGTAGCCGCCCTCCGTGACAAGCTGGGACATCGCGACGCCCTGAAGCGCGTCAGTGGGAGGGGTACGGAAGACGAACTTTCGCCACTCCTGGTCCGCAAGGTCCGCGCCGGTCGCCGACGGCGAGATGATCAGCACCTCCCTTTCCCCCACGTAAGGCCCCGAGGCCATGGTTGCTCCGGCGATCATCGGCCCGATGATCACCTTGACGCCGTTGACCTCGACCAGCTTCTTCACGGCTTCGAGTCCTACAGCTGCGTCGGTAGCTCCGTCCTCAACGATCAGCTCTATCTGGCTGCCGTTGATTCCGCCGGCATCATTGATCTCCTTGGCGGCAAGGATTGCCCCATCTCTCAACGACGGACCCATGCCAGCCAGTGCGCCCGTGAGGTCCATTACGGATCCCACCTTGAGGGCTGCCGCCGGGGTTGCAGTCGGCTCGGGAGTCGCCGTTGGTTCCCCCGTTGCGGTTGGGGTCGGAGTCTCTTCTTCCTCCTCATCGCAGGCGACCGCGCCGACGACTAGCGTAAGTGTCAGCAACAGCGCGACCAGCATGAGGAGCACTTTCCTGATCATAGCTGCTTGTTCCTCCTTTCTCTTGTGCAAAATCTGACAGATATTACTACACAATATCGCATAAGTCAATAGCCTCAGGAACTAATCCCGAGATAACGGCGCCTTGCATCATCGTCAGAGAGGATGCAGGCGGAATCTCCCTCCATAACGCACACGCCCTGAACCAGGATGTAGCTGCGCTGCGCTGTGTCCAGCGCCTTCTTGACATTTTGCTCGATCAGGACTATGGCTGTGCCCAGTTCCCTCACCATGTCGATCCTCGACAGGATGGCGCTCACGCCCCTGGGCGACACCGAGGCCAGGGGCTCGTCAAGCAGCAGGACCTTGGGGCTGGCCATCAGCGCCCTGGCAATGGCCAGCATCTGCCTCTCGCCGCCGCTGAGAGTCCCTGCCCACGCCTTCCTCCTAGCTGCGAGTTCAGGGAATATCCCGTAAACGTCAGCGATGTCACTCTTGATTGACGATCTGTCATCTCTTACGTAAGCTCCCATCTCAAGGTTCTCGTGAACCGTAAGATTGGCGAAGACGTTGTTCGTCTGTGGCACGTACCCCACCCCAAGTTTC
>JAZFSU010000156.1:0-7233 GCA_036446335.1 Dehalococcoidia bacterium
GTAGTGACGGTGCCTTGGGCGATGGTCTCTTGGTTGATGGTCATGATTCCAGCCTGCTGCGGAGTCCGGTCACGCCGGGCAATGAAATGAGTCTACCACATGATGATTGTAGGGGGCAATGAGAGGGAAGCGGCATTAACGAACGGTCTCGGAGGTGTGGGGCAAGGTCTGCAACCTCGGCAGTGCCAGCGAGCTCACCCCCGCCGCGCGCTAGGAGAGAGCAGGGTCCGGACAAGGACCCCATACCACTCAAGGCTGCAATCGGTTAGGCGCCCTGTTCCTTGAGCGCCTGTATAGCTCTACTGACAATCTCGGAACGCTCCGGTTTCTTGCCCGTCTGTCTGAACTCCTCGCTCTGCATGCTGTCGATCGCAAGTATGTCCTCCGAGTTCAGGTAGAACGTTGCCTTGATGCGGGACCTCTTTGCGCCTTGCCTCTCGGGGCTCCTCGCCTCCGCGACCGGCTGCTCCAACTCGGGTATGCTCTTGTCGGTCTTCCGGAAGATGGTGCCTCGTGTTCCGAGGGTCCTCTCCTTAGACTCCATTGATGATCTCCTTGGCTAGGCTTCGGTATGCTGCCGCTCCCTCGATGTCCGGCGCATACTCGAAAATCGTCTTGGCGGCGGCGACCGCTTCCTTGAAGCGCACGCTGTCATTGACCGCGGGCTCGAATACCCTGACACGTTCACTTAGCTCAGCCTTGGTACGCTCCAGCACTTCGCGGGCGTGGATAGTGCGATTGAACCGGGTGGGCAGGATGCCGAGGATACGAAGGGACGGGTTGAGTTCCGCCTTCATATCCTCGATTACGTCCAGCAGCAGGCTGGTACCAAGCATGGCGTAGAAGTCGCACACCATCGGAACGAGCACACAGTCAGCGGCCGACAGGGCGTTCACGGTGAGAAGCCCCAGGCTGGGCGGGCAATCGATGAGGATCATATCGTAGGTCTCCCTGACTTCGGCCAGGGCGTTCTTCAGCTTGTCCTCGCGGCGGTGTCTGGTAAAGAGCAGCGCCTCGAGATAGGAGAGCCTGATGTTGCTTGGAGCCAAGTCCAGATTGGGGCGGAGGTTTATGATGATTTCCTGCAACGAGAGCTTGCCATCCAGCACGAAGGAGATCTCTTTCTCCAGAGACCCCGCTGGAATGCCGAAGCCTTCAGCGAGGTGGCCCTGAGGGTCGGTGTCGACCAGGAGAACGCGCTGATTGGCGGCGGCAAGCGCTGCACCGAGGTTGATGGTGGTGGTTGTCTTGGCTGAGCCACCCTTCTGGTTGGAGATTGCCAGAATGGTCATTTGTGCACCTGCGCACAATATAAGACTCTGCGGCGAGGCTGTCAAGATGTCCAGACGCCCAAATATCTGACTGTTTGACTGTCTGGCCGGTCTGACAGGGTCGGCACGAGGGGTTCCAGCTCCGGGAACTCAGGCCGGACGGAGGGGACAGGAGAGACATGGGTACTGGCTGAGCAAACAAGATCAGGTGGTGGGCGTTCTATCGCGGGACGCTATTCTTCTTGGGGGGGATGGCTGCCTGGATGGAGTGTGCAGCTGAATCCCCTCCATCAGCGGGTGACGCCTCGGTTGAGTTCCCCCCTGCAGCAGGTGCCTCGGTCGTAAAATTTGTGATGGTGTAGATGACTGAAACAAGCGCCAGGATGATGAACAAGGATAGACCCAACCAGAGCATGCTTCTGGCCCTCTCAGGGTCTCTTCTTCTATTGGCGGCCCAGGCGATGACGCCGCCCAGCGAAGCGGCCAGCAGCCCCCCCCAGAGAAGATTCGCGTCGTAGGCGCTCATAGCGACCATCACCAGAGGCAGTAGTGGCAGCAGCCACCAAGCCCGCGATACTCTCTCGCGGGCTTTCATCTCTCTCCCTTCCTGAGTCACTGCCTTCCCGCAGTCGGGGCAGAACAGGGCTTCCTTTGCTATCGTAGTCCCGCAGGCCTTGCAGGAATACAAGGCCTTGCCGCAAAACTCGCAGAAACTCGAATCGGGAGTGGACTTGCCGCAGGTTGGACACCTGACGTTGCGTATCATTTGATTATCAAGATACCGGTTGAGAGTCCTGATGTCAATGGGGGCTGCTCGTTTCTATGCCTCGACACTCTCCAGCAACCGTCTTCCGGCGCTGCAGCGACGTACAGGGTCGGTGATCTCTGTCGAAACGACTGCCATGGTTTGGGTATGAAATGGCAAGTTGTCTGCGCCTCACCGGAGTGTACGATAGTACATGACCAGAAAGTACTCATGTAAGCTTGCGAGTTATCACCCATTCGGGGCACAATGGTTGTAGTGGAGGTTGTAGTCAAATGGAGTTCATCAGTGTCCAGTGCAGCGAGGAGCAGGCTGCAGACGGCGTTCTGGCGGTTACTCCCGGAACCGTGAAGAAGTACACATATGTGCTTCCTTCGGGTCGAAGGCTGAAGGTTGTTGTCGACGACGAGAGCGAGTACGTGCAGACTGCCTGCGCAGCCCCGTGTTTTGTCTTGAGAATGGAAGACGACCCTGAAGCCTGAACTTCCGCTCGAACATTTGCCGGTGTCGGTCCGCGGCCATCTCCGTGCGGAGATGGCCGCAGCTTTCGGAGCTGGCAGCCTCAGACGGGCCAGACCCCTTTCATTGCCATCCGAGAGTTCCCGGCGCAGATTGCTGCCGCGCGGCCGGGAGTTTCCGGAAGTCTAGTGCGCGTGAGGAGTGTTGTGCTTTTGGGAAGACGATCTGCGAGTAAGGACCGGCTATCGCGACACATGTTCGTGAGCATAGGGCGTTGGCCCGGGGATAATTGACATTTGGGATCGGAAACATGACAATTCTGAAAGGAGGCCCGTAGAAGGAGGCTGAGCCATAGCGTACAGAATAGTTGTTGAGAAGTGCGCTACTGCCCCCTGGCTTTGCGGAGATTGCAGGCCGGAGTGTCCCAATAAGGCCATTGGCACTGCTCACGTCATCGATCCTGAGAAATGCACCGAGTGCGTTGGCTCCCATGGATCGCCTCGCTGTGCCGGGGTGTGTCCGGCAGATGCCTGCGAGCCTGACCCGGAGCGGTGCGAGTCGAAAGAGCTGTTGCTAGAGAAATGGCGATGCCTGCATCCGGGCGAAGAGCCGGCGCCGGGGACATACTAGGAAGGTGGGCTGCTATGGTGCAACCGTCTCAAGGCGTTGAAGCCTGCCCACCGGATCAACGTCCTGCTTTGCAGGGTTGAGCTCTGAAAGTGCGCAACGGGCCGAATAACAAGAAGGCGTGCCAGCGATGAACCTCGAGGACAAGACAATACGAGTAGATCGGAACGCGATCGCCCAGTGAAGAATGTCGCATTTGTGCTGAGCGGCGGAGGCAACCGGGGTGCCATGGAGGTGGGAGTGCTCCGAGAGCTGTTGGGGGCCGGCATTCGACCGGATATCGTGGTGGGCGCCTCAGTCGGGGCCATAAACGCCGCGGCCATCGCCGCCTACCCGGGTGAAGAGGGGGCTCTCTGGCTGGACAAGCTTTGGCGAGGGGTCACCAAGAAGGACGTGATGCCAAACAACTATTTGTCGATGGTGTGGCGATTCGCTACCGGGGAGAGAGGCCTATTCAGCAATGACAATCTGAGGGATTTCCTGTGGTCCAATTTCCCCTGTGACGTGCGTCGGTTCTCCGACATATCGGCCGCTGAGCTGTACATCACTGCCGTGGAATTGGAGACTCAGAGACTGCATGTCTTTGGCAGAGAGCGTTCGGAGTCGATCCTTGATGCGATAATGGCAAGCTGTGCGCTGCCCGTGATTCTCGCTCCGTGGCACTACAGGGGCCACCAGTACATCGATGGGGGGATGATCTGCGATCTGCCCGTTCGGGTGGCTATTGAGCAGGGAGCGAAGGAGATATATGCGATTGACGTGGGCATGCGCCGGGCCGCCAGGTGGATTGCGAGAGGGATATTCCGCAACATCGGACTGATCATCGATTCGCTGGGGCGCCGGCAGGCGGTCGAGGAGTTGGCCTGGGCTCGCAAGCTGCCTGATGTAGACATACACTATATCCGTCTTGATGGATTCCAGCTGGTGCGCATCTGGGATTTCAGTCATACCACTGAGATGATCGAAGAGGGCATGCGGGCCGGGCGCAGACACCTGCTGGAACGTGGTTTGGCGTACTGAATTGGCCAAAATACCGGACGGATGCCCCGGTACCTGGATTGGCAGGTAGAAAGCCCGCTCGATGATCGACATCGCAACGGGCTTTCTGCAGAGAGTCAGAGAATCGGCGTTTCAGCAGGGCTCATTCGCTTGGTCAGGCGAATCTCCCCTATCCGTTCAATCCACTTTCTTTATCAGTCCTTTGCCGAGAAGTCTCTCGACCGCGTCCTCGAACCTCTCGGTGTACCAGGAGTCCGATACTCCCAGGAACTCAGTCATGTCGGCCGGGGACATGGCGTTTCCCGACTCGACCAGACAGAAATAGGCAATACCCTGAATGAGATGCCTCGGCATCATTTGAGACAGAATCTCGTCCTGAGCCTCGTCATCCGTCTCCAGTATCTCGTACTTCGTCTCAGTCAAGGCAGAACTCCTGCTCTATTACGGAAGCCCTGGATGGTCGCCCCGGCGCGGTCCTGAACGTTGTCGCTCGTCGTTGGCCCGGTCCGTGGCTTCCTGCTGCTATTGTAGTCTGCAAGTGGGTGCACACAGAATCCCACAAAAGTCCTGAATCGTATGGGAAAAAAGTTTAAGGGCGGTAGGAATTGGCGAAGAACGACGGCGAATTGCTGGGAGTTGTCAAGCAGGGGCTACGCTGACAACCTGCCCAGGGTTCCCTCTGGCTGAAGCATATGTTCCGTATCATGGATGATGGAATCGATCAGTTCCTTGACGCTCATCACGCGGTCGATGACGCCGATTGCCAGCGAGCCACCGGCTATTCGGAGCGCCACCTCAGGGCCCCAGGCGGCGTCGAGATGCGCCTCTGCAGATGGGGATTGCCTGAACATAACCTGTTCAAGGCGCTGTAGCCATTGCTCCTGCGATACGCTGCCCTTTTCCTTCATCACTTTCTCATATTCCTCAGACTTGGGCGGGAGCAGGGCCCGGTTCCGGAACTCGTCGTCCCATGGCTGGGCCTCGACCAGCTTCTGCTTGTGTTTCTCGGGGACGGGACATTCGCTGGTGGCGAGGAAGCGTGTTCCCATGTAGATGCCTTCCGCACCCATCGCCAGGGCGGCCACGAAGCCGCGGGCGTCGCCGATGCCGCCGGCAGCGATCACCGGTACGTGCATTTGCCTGACGGCCGTGGTGATGCTGATCAGGGTTGGGAGCTGGTAGATGCTCTTGAAGGCGGTGCCCTCCAGGCCGACAATGACAACGGCGTCGGCCCCCTGGCGCTCCGCAGCCAGTGCATGCTGGACCGACGCGACCTTGTGCACCCAACGGAGGCCGGCCTCCTGTATCCGGCGCCCGTGGTCATCGGCGCGATAGGCCGCTGTGAAGATCACGGGCACCCTCTCCTCGATGGACACTTCGCGCATTTCGTCGATGCGAGGACAGAGCCCCACGGAAAGGTTGACCCCGAAGGGTTTGGCAGTCATTGAGCGAGCCTTCCTTATGTCCTCCCTCAACTCTTCGGGGGTACGGAAGGTGCTCGCGGTAATAATGCCGAATCCTCCTGCTTCGGATACGGGAGCAGCCAGGGATGATGCGCCAAAACCTCCGAAG
Organism: Dehalococcoidia bacterium; assembly: GCA_036446335.1. Taxonomy (GTDB): domain Bacteria; phylum Chloroflexota; class Dehalococcoidia; order SZUA-161; family SZUA-161; genus JAZFSU01. Next base: position 5,692 of record JAZFSU010000156.1, read on the forward strand.
GCCCCTTGGATTATAGGGAATTCACTGCCCAGGAGTTCGGTCACTCGCGTCTTCCAATTCATGCGGACCCTCCTTCTGCATTATGGCAGGCGGCACATGGAGCGTCAACGCCGCCTGAACGCTGCTGGAACAGTGTGGCCGTTTGGGCTGGTGTTGTGAGTTGCGCTGCCGATGTTCAGGGGGTATCATGTGCGCATAGGAGCACTATCCGTAGTGTCCCTCATGTTGCCTGATCTGACGGGTCTATCGCCAGTGCGACGGTGGTGAGGGTGTGAAGCAGCGTTTTCTCTGTACGAATTGCGAGTACAACTGGAGGGGTTGCCACAATCGCAGGCGGCCGAATGTGACCCGGGATGAGGGGTGCAAAGACTTCTGGCCGGAGGGCCGAAAGGCAGAGCCCCAACTCGAAAAACTTGACAGCGCCTGGATCGAGGGCCTGGACTTGCGCGGGCTGGGGAAGAAGGGCAAAGGCAAATCCAAGAAGTAGCCGGTCCGGAGCATTGTTCGCACCCTTGACCCCTCGGCGATTGGCAGGAGCCCTCCTCGCTGCCGCGCAGCCTCCCTGATCGCGGCTGGCCGGATGAGCCTGATCCGTAAACAAAGTCCCTCAAGATATTTTCCTCGAACGATTCCCGGCGGAGGCTAGTCTGCCTATCAGACCTCCTCTGGCCCGCTGCTTAGCTTCTTCCTCGGCCCTCCCACGAAGGCCTCGGCATCTGCCCATCTGCCTGGGCGACGCATTCGTTTCGCCAGCGAAGGGACCTGAGAAGCCCCGATGCCCGCGGAGCCCCCCGTTTTTGGGGCAGAGGACATGCTTCCGGGCCGGCCAGCCCCTCAGCGCCGGAAAATCGGGGGGTTCGGTGTAGTCCGGTCAGTTGACGAGTCCCGTGTATGGAGTAGTATGAAATCGAGGGTGTGGGCATGAACGTGGGGAGGAGTACATGAGCACGGAAGATGAGATTGCGATGTTCCGCACTCTGGAACATATCCTGGACGACGCCAGACAGAGAGCGGACAAGATCGAAGACCTCGAACGGCAGATAGACTCCGCCATGTTTGCCGGCAAGTTCGTGTTGCCGCTGGAGCATGTGGAGGGCATTCACAACGCAAAGGCGGACGTGAGAGATATTCTGCTGCCGATAGAGGCTTTCTTTGAAGCGGAAGGACTACCCGTTCCCGATCCTCAATGGGAGCGCCCGGATTGGCTTGCCGAAGCGCGGCTGTGAAGAGCGTGGCCTTGGGCCGTCAAGCGTTGTGAAACGGCCATCTCCTTGAACCAGCATCTCCTACTACCACCGCGCATGGGAGTCAGCCTTCGTGTCTCCCGAAAGCCAGGCTATGGAGGGCGACGAAAGTCCCAGTCCCGATAGCCACGAGCTTGCCGCTCGAATCTGACGCCCACATCTCTGCCACCGAAATACGCTTGCCAGCCTTCACGACCCGTCCCTCGGCGTAAACTCCGGTTTCGCTGACCGGATTCAGCAAGTGTATCTTGAACTCGCTGGTGGCAACCCAGACCCCTTCATTCAGGGCCGCTACGGC
>JAZFSU010000157.1:0-10252 GCA_036446335.1 Dehalococcoidia bacterium
AGAGAAACGCCTTGATATTCGCTCACGTCGCCTGGGCTGCCTATCTGAAGGACTGGCCTGGCCCGAGCGATGGTGAAAGGCCATCCGCCTATATCATAGTCCTCGAGGACACGCAGGTTGGCCATCCAATGGGGCTTGATCATGCGATTGCCGCTCAGAGCATTCTCCTTGGAGCTGTGGAGAAAGGTCTGGGCGGCTGCATCATAGGTTCGGTGGACAGGCCGGGGCTGTGCAAGTCCCTCGAGATACCTGATCGCTACAACGTACTTCTCGTTCTGGCCCTCGGCAAGCCCAGGCAGCCAGTGGTGGTCGAGAACGTCGATCCCTCAGGGGACATCAAGTACTGGCGGGATGCTGACGGAGTTCACCACGTGCCCAAGAGGTCGCTGGACGAAATTATCATCGGCTGAGGCCAACTTGTGAGGTTGCTCGAACGCCAGTCGCCAAGTACGATCACGTCGCCTCCACATCGGCAACCGGCCACTCGATGACAGAGGACACTCGATTTGCTATAATGGCTGGTGTTGTGCTTGAGTCACTCAGAGTCGAGACCCGACTATACCGGTTGACCCCTGATCCCCTTCGGGCCCCCCCGCTGCTCCTCAACGAGGCGTGAGCCTACGGAAGTTGAGAGCTACCGTTTGCGATGGGTTACTGGGCAGAGCTATGTCGGGTGAGAGGCTGAAGCATCAGACGACAGTGGCAATATAGAATACACTAGTCTGCGAGGTTCTGAATGGGATCAAAAGGTAGAAGCGACTTGGGCATGTTCTTCGACGCAAGGTCGGTGGCCATATTCGGCTCTTTCAGGGAGTGGGGAGGGCTTGGCTCAGGGGTGCTGGAAAACATGATGAAATTGGGCTATGGTGGTCGACTGTACCCGATAAGCCGATCACAGACTGAAGTCATGGGCCTGAGAACGCATGCTGCCATCAGGGAGGTCAGCGAAGCTGTCGATCTAGCGGTCGTGATCACGCCTCGCTTCGCGGTGCCGGAGATTATCCGGGAGTGTGCTGAGAGTGGAGTGAAGGCGGCCGTCATAGTATCCGAGCATTTCGCGGAGGCGGGAGACGAGGGAGCCGAACTGCAGCGGCAGCTGGCGGACATCGCACGTCGTGACGGCATCCGCATCATGGGGCCGAACACGATCGGTATTCTGAACGCGGCGAACGGGTTGGTGACCAATCCCTACCTGTTCGACTCGAAAAGGATTCGGCATGGCGGCATAGCATACTGCAGCCAGACAGGGATAGCTGGTGCGCAGTGCCAGCCGTTGGAGGACCGTGGTCTTGGCATCAGCAAGATGTGCGACATCGGCAACAAGTGTGATGTCGACGAGGTTGACGTGCTGGACTACCTGGCTGGCGACCCGGAAACAAGCGTTGTTGCCATGCATCTGGAGGACGTCAAGGACGGCCGCAGGTTTATGGAGGCTGCCCGGAAATTGACCGCCTGCAAGCCGTTGGTGATTCTCAAGTCGGGGCGAAGCGAGGCTGGGGCGAAGGCCTCGGCTTCCCACACAGGATCGCTCACAGGGAGCGATCAGATCTACGACCACGCATTCAGACAGGTCGGAGCGGTCAGGGTGAGTGAATGGCAGGAATACTGGGACATACCCAAGGTCTTCGCAACCGGGAGACTGCCTGAGGGCAACCGGATTGCCATCGTCACTTACAGCGGAGGCGCTGGCGTAGTAGCGGCTGATGTGGCAGCCGACGTTGGGCTTGTTGTTCCGGGTTTCTCGCCTGCCACGGTCGAGAAGATCAGCAAGATGTCCCCTAGATCGGCAGGAAACCCGATTGACCTGGGCCCAATACTGTCGTCTGCCTATGAACCCGCTTCCACTCAGGAAGAGGCCCTGTCGGCTGTCGTGAATGATGACAACGTGGATTGTGCCGCTATCGGGATGTATGTGGGGCCTCTTGCTCCGGTAGAGTATCTTACAGGCCTGATAGACGGGTTCATGGCCAACGTCTCGAAGCCGGTGGCTTTCTGGATCTACGGGCCCAAGCTGTCGATAGTGGAGGAGGCGTCACGGCGACTCGAGGCGCGTGGCATGCCTACGTACACCGATTTTGAGACGGCGGTCAGGGCGCTGGGCAAGGCCGCCCGCTACGCTGAGTTCAGGAGAAGCCTCGACAAGGTTTCTGCGTAGCCGCCACTCGCTTCGTTCAGGGGGGTGGGTGGAGCATAGCTTTCACCCTCCCGTGAGGTGTGTTGACTTCCGGGCGCATCGTCAATAGAATGCAGTCGATCACAATGTGTTGGTGGGCGTTCCGCGAACGATGTCAGTGTCGGCATGCGGTATCACGGGGATTACTTTGACCGAAGGTGCTGCCATGAGTAGACTCTTGGGCATCGTCTTGTTCTGCCTGCTGCTTGTCTCGGTGTCCCTCGGCTGCTCGGAGCCGAAGCTGTCTCTGTCCGGTGGCATCTTGGTCACTTTCGGTGTCAGCGGGGAGAGGTATCGGGTGTTCGTCACAGACGCGGACACGGTGCGGGAGGTGTTTGCGGTCGAGAGGGGGGAGAGCTAGGCGACCATACCCAGTGGCAGGCTGGTAGGGGGCGCTGTGGACTACAACAAGCCGTGGAGCTGGCACATAGACCCGCAGGATGTCGTCATGGCCGAGATTACCATGGAACTCTGCGACGGGCTGCCTTCTCATGTGGAGGAGGATGTAGACTACTGGGTGGATACAGTGGGGAGCTTTTGTCCCAGCAGTGCTAAGATAGTCAAGATTGAGGACTTCAGGTAGTGGCGATGAGTTCAAGGCGGCTTGTCACGACTGCTTACTCGTTTGGCCAGGAGCGCTCTCGGAGTCGCTGCCTTCGCTGATGAATAGCTCCGGGAACGACTTCCGGATTCGGCGGACTATCCCGTCGGAATCTAGATCGAACGTGGCTCGCATCTGTTCCTGAGAGCCTTGCTCCACGAATACATCCGGCAATCCGATGCACTCGACGCGAACGCCAGCGAGACTGGATCTCTGGCAGAATTGCAGGACCGCACTCCCAAACCCGCCGGCGAGCGCGTTCTCCTCGACGGTCACAAGCCTGCCGCTCTTGGCTGCTATGCTGAGGACAAGCTCGGAGTCCAGGGGCTTGGCGAAGCGAGCGTTGGCTACCGCGCAGTCAACACCTTCTTCAGCGAGTTGTTGCGCCGCACCTAGGGCAGCGACTACGGTTGAGCCGATGGCCAAGATGCCGATGTCACCACCGTCTCGCAACAGCTCTCCCTTGCCGATGGGAAGCTCACGGGGCTCTGGGTTCAGGGGTGTCCCCGGGCTCTCGCCCCTAGGATATCGGATCGCCATGGGACGACCGCAGGCAACTGCCGTGATGAGCAGGTGCTGGAGTTCATCCTCATCCTTTGGCGCAGCGACGACCATTCCGGGTATGCTGCTGAGGTAGGAGATGTCGAAGGCACCTTGGTGCGTCTTCCCATCGTCACCCACGATGCCTGCGCGGTCGAGGGCGAAGACAACGGGCAGGTTCTGGATGCAGATGTCGTGAATTACCTGGTCGTAGGCTCGTTGCAAGAACGTGGAGTAGATGGCTACAATTGGGATGAATCCGCGTGTGGCCAGGCCTCCGGCCATCGTAACGGCGTGCTGCTCGCAAATGCCGACATCGAAGACCCGATTGGGAAACTCACGGCTGACAGCTGAGAGGCCGGTCCCGTCGAGCATGGCGGCTGTGATGGCCACGATTCTGCTGTTCTCTCGCATCAATCGGGCGACCGTTTGGCCGAAGATGTCGGCATATGAGGGGCCATTGCTCGGCGTCGCGTCGACGGGTGGTATGCCGTGGAACTTGGTGGCATCCGCTTCGGCGGCCGAATACCCTCTCCCCTTCTGAGTCAGTACGTGAACGATGGTGGGCTTGGTTTCGTGGTCACGTGCCCTCCCCAGGGCCGCCACAAGGCCTTTCACATCGTGCCCGTCTACGGGCCCGATGTATGTGTAGCCGAACTTCTCCCACAGGGCTCCGGGGATTAGCGCTCTCTTGATATTGCCCTTCACCCTTTTGCTGAGCGCCCACGCGTGGTCGCCCGAGGGCAGGACAGTAACGGTCCTCCGTGCTCCCTTCTTCGCTTTCTCGTACCTAGCGTCAAGTTCAATGCGCCTCAGGAATCTGGAAAGCGCACCTACGCTGGGGGAGATTGCCATACCATTATCGTTGAGAATCACGATTATCTTTGTGCCGAGGTGTCCCGCATGATTGAGGGCCTCGATGGCCATGCCGCCGGTCAGGGCGGCATCCCCTATGAGAGCCACGACGTGGTAGGTCTCGCCCGCAAGATCTCGAGCCAGCGCGATGCCCGTGGCGGCTGAGACAGAAGTGCTGGCATGCCCGGCTCCAAACGCGTCGTGGGGACTCTCGTCTCTAGATGTGAACCCCGAAAGGCCGTCGTACTGGCGGATTGTCGCGAACTTCTCTCTGCGGCCAGTTAGAAGTTTGTGCACATAGCTCTGATGCCCCACATCCCATACGATCTTATCGGTCGGGCTGTCGAAGGCGAGGTGCATAGCTATGGACAGTTCGACGACGCCCAAGTTCGAGGCCAAGTGGCCGCCGTTCAGGGAGACCCTGGCAATCAGTTCGTCCCGGATCTCCTCGGCCAGCCGTCCCAGGGCATGCTGTGACAGCTCGTGAAGCCTGGAAGGCGAGTCGATCTCTTCAAGAATGGTCTTCTTCATGTGGACTAGCCTTTCATGGTCAGCGCAGGTTCCGAGGTGCGCGGAGCGGTGATGAGCCTGGGCGGGGGTGTGAATCTGCGGCGCGAGTCCTACCGTGACGAAGAGCCTACAGGTCTCCTTGCTCGACGCTGTTGTGTAGGCGGGGACTCCGATGCCCCGCCATTCGCCACTGGCCGAATACATGCGAACCCAGTCCGAGCCGCAGACTTGGCCGGATCGTCAGCCGTTCCGTCCTCCGATCGTTGTAGAACGGTTTATAGCATGATGGCACCATTATCGTCAAGTAATCCGGACCTCAGTTCTCTACAGTCTTCCCCCCGATTTTCCGGCGGCTCATTGGAGAAACGGCTCCAATCGTTATTGCGAGGGGGCTGGTGTCTATGGTATCATACGCCATGTGGTCACCAGCCTGGGATCGCTGAGTGAACGCGGCGGGGCAGATCAGGGGTTGTCGGCTCGTCTTGTCATGCAGGCACCGCAGCCGATGCGCCAGACAAAAGCGTGACGTTCTTCGGATTGCGTTCAGGGTTCGACCGGCGATATGCGAGAACGACTCACGGCTCCTGGAAACGCTTTTGCATTCGTTCGAGCGGCGAGTTCAAGTCGGGGCAATCGTACAAGATGTATGGGATGTGTGGAATGATAGTTCCTTGTACGAGGCCGATGCTTGAGTTCTGGTTCAGGGCTCGGAGTACTCTCAGGAAGCAGCTGAAATAGATAGCGCTTGCCGAAACGAGGGTCGGGGGTTGAGTGGCTGCACGCGCGACGTGATGATTGCACGCCGGTGTTAGTGATGCAAGACACTGGCAGGTGAGGAGCTTGATGATAAGGCGAGTCAGTGTGGGCGAGCGCCTGGCTGAGGACTTTCTGGTGGGGCGGTGGGATGAAGTGGAGCGGGGAGAGCCCATAGCGGAGTCTCTGTTCGCGGATTGTGAGATTGCGGAGGGCTGGTCGGCGGAACGCACGTACGTCGTGGCACTCATCACCGCTGCAGACAGTCAGGAGGCCCACTCGATTGCCCACATGCTCGTTGGGCAGAGAAAGGCCGCGTGCGTGAACATAGTGCCCAAAGTGAGTTCGGTCTTCAGGAGACATGGGGTGGTTGAGGTGGCAGAGGAAAGCATTCTGGTTGTGAAGACTAGCGAGGATCTTTTCCAGGATGTCGTGCGGCTGGTCACGAGGGTTCACAGGGGCGTCGTGCCCGAGATAGTGGCTTTGTCCGCAATGATGGGCAGCTCTGACTGCATCGAGCGGATGCCCCATGTGATGGAGGCCAGAACCGAGGTCAAGATCGGCGTGGGAGACGTTGAGGCGATGGCGTGGTTCAACGGGGCCGATACTGCAAGAGAGGTTCTGGAGGCATTGCCGTTTGCATCCACTATCAGTCTTTGGGGGGATGAGATGTACTTTCCGGTGCCGGTGGATAGGGAGTTGCGGAATGGGACGGGGACTGTGAGCTTGGGGGACATCGCCTACTGGCCGGCCGGGAGATCGATTTGCATCTTCCTCGGGGGGACTCCTCTGAGCAGAGGAGGGGTCATAAAGCCGTTGACGCCTGTGGAGGTGATCGGGGGGCTTGAAGTCCCGGAGAGATTTGTTGGAAGGGTGAGGCGGGGCGAGAGGATCACGATGCGCCGGTAGATCATCGTAGTCGCAGGCAGCTGGGTTAGGGATAGGGTTGGAGAAGATCGGAGACATCGGGGCTGACCAGAGTCGAATCGTGCGCGGGAAGATACACGCGATCTTCCCGCGATTTGCTTTGTGGTGGGCGATGGGCTGGCGCGGGGCGAGGCCGGGTGGTGCGCTCGGTCGGGGCCTGAGAATCTGAGGTTGAAGTGGAAGCACGTCGGGAAGGCGAAGGGTTCAAACGTCCTGGCATCTTCCGTCCTCCAAGTGAGAGGAAGAGCTACTTCCTCCCATTGACCAGCGGATGCTCCAACAACACCTGCACGTTTTGCGGCCTCTATGGGACCAAGCTCCGGATGAGGGGCATCGAGGATGTCAAACACGAGATCGATGCGCTGTCGGTCTATGTGCGGCACGGCGTCCACGTCGCTGGCGCGGACGATATGGTGTATGCCGTGGCTCGGGGGTGGGACGGCAGGAGAGTGTTTCTCCAGGATGGCGACGCCCTGGTCTACCCGTTTCCGAAGCTGGTTGATGCCCTTCGCCACTTGAACGAGAAGTTCCCTGAGCTGGAAAGAGTGGGTACATACGCGACCCCTCAGGACATATACCGAAGAAGCGTGGACGAACTGAAGGAGTTGAGGCGGCTCAAGCTGGGGATCTTCTATACGGGGATCGAAAGCGGGGACGACGATGTGCTTCTGAAGATCGGCAAGGGGGTGACCAGTGACCGGATGATCGAGGCTGGAAGGAAGGCCAAGGAAGCTGGGATTGCGCTTTCCCTGACGGTAATCCTGGGGCTTGGCGGAGCCGAGGGAAGCACCAGGCACGCGATTGAGACTGCTCGAGTGCTTTCGGACATCGATCCCGAGTATGCTGGAGCCCTGACACTGACCCTGGTTCCTGGCACTCCCCTGCACCAGGAGTGGCAGTTGGGCAATTTCTCGCTTATTTCCCCATTCGAATTCCTCGGCGAGTTGAAGACGATTGTGGGGAACTCTGGTTTCAGCCGCTGTTTCTTCAGCTCCATGCATGCCTCCAACTATCTGTCGGTCCGAGGGGAGCTGCCCCGAGACCGGGAGAGAATGGTAGGGGAAATCGAGCGCGTCCTGAGCAGCGGAGACGCTTCGCTGCTTCGTCCTGAGTTTCTCAGAGGGTTGTGAGTCGGTTGAGGTTGCGCCTTTGAACGGCGCTGAGCTTGGGGCAGGGAACTTTCCAGAGTTCTCCATCATTGGATTGTGGTATGTACGACCCAATCGAACGTGCGGCACTTGACCTGACGGGCAGCGGATATGCCATCGCATTGACAGGGGCTGGCATGTCGACTGAGTCCGGGATACCGGACTTCCGCGGGCCGAAAGGGATCTGGACTACCAACAGGGAGGCGGAAGCGCAGGCGTACAAAAGATATGATCTCTTCCTGCGAGACCCGAGGTCCTACTGGGAGGAAGTGTCGGGAAGTCAGGGTACGCACGGAGCATTCTACGGCCAGGTCAGGAAAGCGGAGCCAAACTTGGGACACTATGCCTTGGCGGAGTTGGAGGAAATGGGGATTCTAAAATGTGTGATCACGCAGAACATTGACGGGCTTCACAGGAAGGCGGGATCCAAGAGGGTCATTGAGTATCACGGCAGCGTCCACAAGCTGAGGTGCCCGGCGTGCAATTCGAGATTTGGCTTCGGCGAGGTTCAGCCGCAGGAGCTGCCTCCCCACTGCAGGTGCGGTGGAGCGTTGAAACTCGATGTGGTGCACTTCAACGAGCCGATCCCCTTCGATGTGATGGAGGAGGCCGAGAGGGAGGCGTCGCAATGTGACGCTGTCCTGGTATGTGGGACATCTGCTTCGGTGTATCCGTTTGCGAGTCTGCCGAGGGTGGCCAGGTCAGGTGACAAGGCCAGGATACGGATCATCGAGGTGAACGCGGAGCCTACACCGCTGACCGCCGAGGGCATATCGGACTGCCTGATTCAGGGCATGACCGGTGAGATACTGCCCTGGATATTGCAGGCGTCAAGACGCAAACGGTCGGACGGGTCTTAGTGGTAATCGCGGCCGGGGCGCAGTCATTGCCACAGTGTTCTTGAGGTGATGAGAGCGCGCGATGTTCAGATCGTGGCGTTGGCTTCGCGCAGGTCGGCCTGCCTCAGCATCCTGTAGTCTTCTCTCGGATCGTGATGCCGGCGCTTGTGGCGCGGCGTTTTGCCAGCGCGGGGTTCATCAGAGGGGCTTGTTCTGACGCCCATCAAAGCGGAGATCGTACCGGCAGCCATCTCGAGGTCGACGTTGGGAGTATCGAGTTGTTGCACCCGTTGGCTGACAGAGTCCTCAGCCTGTTTGCACTCAGTGAAATCCGTCATGAAGCCTTCGATGCACATCAGCTTGCCCTCCGGCGAGAACAGGCCAGAGCCCTTTTCCCACACCCACTTCTCTCCACCTTCGGCTGAGCGGATCCGGTAGGTCAGCTGGAAGGAGCGTTTCTGTGCAAGCGCAGCATGGATCTGGCTGAAGACAGCGTCTCGATCGTCAAGGTGCAGCAGCTGCATGAAGCTGATCAGGTTGTTCCCCACAATGTCGGAGGGCCGGTAGCCCGTGAGGTCGGTGCAGCCGTCGCTAGCAAATATCATGGTTCTCCGGCTATCATGCTGGCACCGATAGGCCATGCCGGGGAGGTTCCGTACGAGGCCGGAAAGAGACCGATGGGAATCGCGCAGTCTGGCCTCGGCCTCGACCTGCCGTCTCTCGGCAGTCACCTCTTTGATCACCCTGTCAACGACCTGTGGCAACCGATCGGCGAAACCTCGCTCCTTGACAATGTAGTCGCGCGCGCCTAGCCTCATCATGTCTACGGCAATCCGTTCGTCTCCCTGGGCGGTCATCATGATGAATGGGACGCGGCGATTGGCCTCGAGCAACCGCTCGACGACCTGCTTGCCCGTCATGTCCGGTAGCTGATAGTCCAGGAGGAGTACGATGTTAGAGTGGCGGTTGACTCTCTCGATCGCCTCGCTGCCTCTGGCAACGCAGGCTGGCTGATAACCAGCCCTCTGGAGGTTCTTGCTGACCGTGTGTCTGACGAACTGGTCGTCCTCAACGATGAGGACGCAACTGCGGTCTTCAGTTTCGTTTTCGGCGGTGGTGGTGATCCCCATGGGCTGTCATCGTGGTCCGTCCCCAAAAGCTGGTGAGTTTTAGGGGGTGAGACGCTCTTCCTTCTCTTTGCTAATATAGACCCTATCACACATGCTCATAGCTTATAGCAGCTGCTCACAGGCAATCAATGGCCCATACGTCCTGTTGGACCTGGGAAAATAGTACTATCGTGCACGAAGCAAGGGGCAGGAGGTAGTCCCTGCGATGCGAGTCGTGCCGGTTCGGCGGGGCTGCAAAATGACTCGCGAGTGATGAAGGTGGCGAACGAGAAGACATGCTATGGAGGCCCGAGCGACAGAGATCGCCCGGCGATGCGTCACGTCTGTTGACAGGGGGCGTCGGATAGGTACAATGGTGCTGGTCACCATGCCGATTCTTGTTTTCTTCCTCAGGTCGCGACAGGCTTCGGGGTCCGGCTTGCGCGAGGCGGTTGCCTGAACACTGGAGCCGGTCTCATGGCTCCGTAGTTTAAGTGTGGGGTGTTGTATGAAAGTGCTTGTGTTGGCTCCTTTCTCGGATGTCGTGCTGGACCGGATGAGACAGAGTCTCGATGTCCAGTATGAGAACTGGATGGATACGAAGAAGTTGCTGTCCTCAGATGAGTTCGTAGACCGTATCCAGGGGCAGGACACGGAGATCATCGTTATCGAGGCAGACTTCATGTTCCGTGAGGTCTTCGAGAAAGCGCCCAAGCTCAAGTTCCTCGGGGTTTGCAGGGCCGATGTGACTCATGTTGACCTGGAAGCGGCCACGGAGCATGGCGTTCTGGTGGTCA
>JAZFSU010000158.1:0-2382 GCA_036446335.1 Dehalococcoidia bacterium
GTCCTCGGCGCTGATCGCTTGGTGTCGGACGAGTTCCTGCAATTAGCCGGTCGGGCGGCTGAGGGAGTGGTGGCGACCTATCCCTACAACCCGGCGCGCGATGACCCGCTCTTACAGGACTTTCACCGCCGCTACCAGGAGAGATTCGACGAGGCACCGGAGGCCTTCGCGGCTCACGCCTACGACGGGATGACCCTGCTGATTCGGGCCATCCGCAACGCCGGCCTGAACCGTGTCCGAATCCGTGACGAGCTCACGAGTTTGAAGAGCTTTAGGGGTGTCACGGGCGAGATCACTTTTGATGCGACCTCGAACGATGTTGGCCCCGTTTGGATGGCTGAAGTCCGCCAAGGCACGTTCCATTTTTTCTCATCGCCTTCGAGACAGAACTAGCATGAGCACATTGAAGACTAGTGCCGCCTCTTCGGGACCTACACCTTTCAGATTGGTAGAGCGGAACGCGAAGCCCGAAGGAACGATTCTGAACATTCAGGGAGTGCAAATCGGGGGCGTCGAGGTGGTGGTTATGGCTGGGCCGTGTGCGGTGGAGAGTCCGGAACAACTGCTGGCGACCGCAAGAGCCGTACAGAGCAGCGGCGCCAGTATCCTGCGAGGCGGTGCTTTCAAGCCGCGGACGTCTCCCTACAGTTTCCAGGGATTGAAGGAGCAAGGTTTGGAACTGCTTGCCTGGGCAGGGCGAGAGACGGGTTTACCGGTTGTGACAGAGGTCATGGATACGCGGCTGGTAGAATCGGTATGCCGGTATGCCGATATTATACAGGTCGGTTCCCGACAGATGCACAACTACGCTCTTCTGGAGGAAGTAGGTCTGTGCGGGAAGCCGGTGTTGATAAAGCGCGGCATGAGCGCCACGCTGGAGGAGCTTCTGCTGGCTGCCGAGTATGTGCTCAAGCAGGGCAATGAACAGGTCATCCTTTGTGAGCGGGGCATCCGCACGTTCGAGCATTCTACCCGTAACACATTGGATCTGAACGCCATCCCGATGCTGAAGAAGCGCAGCCACCTCCCCGTGTTTGTGGACCCCAGCCACGGGACGGGCCATTGGTGGATGGTGCCATCGATGAGCAAGGCTGCGCTTGCGGTCGGCGCGGACGGCCTGCTGGTGGAGGTGCACTGCAATCCAGAGGAGGCGCTGAGTGACGGACCGCAATCCCTTCGGCCGAGTAGGTTCGACGACATGATGAAGGATCTCCGCGAGGTGGCCCTTGCAGTGGGGAGAGAGATCTCCGGCCTGCGCCTCGACCGAGAATGGAGCACCCCCCGTTCAAGAGCTCAGGACGTAATCGATCCAAACCGATGACGCCGCTTCGATCACTGTGGTTGTGGAGTGGCCTGTTTGCTGCGTTGGTGAGCGACAGTGGTTCGACGTCGTCAACCCAGGGAGCACGAGTAGCCCTGGCATTTGGCTCAGCTGCGCTCGCCGAGCATTACCCGGCTCCCGTGCGGGGATCCAAGCAGGTTGAGGCTGTGAAGGTGGGCCTACTGATCGCCGGGGAAGACGAGGGACTGGCAGCCAAGCAGGGCGCTGAAATGGCTGTCGCCGAAGCCAACAAAGGCGGAGGTTTTGGTGGGCGCCCCTTTGAGTTGATTGTGCGCCGGGTCGAGGGACCTTGGGGATCGGGTTCGAAGGCAATCGTGAACCTGGTCTTTGAGGAGGGTGTCTGGGCGATACTGGGTTCGCTGGATGGCCGGGGTGCTCACCTCGCAGAACAAGTCGTCACGAAGGGCCGAGTCGTGCTGGTATCTGCTTGGGCCACCGACCCGAGCCTGACGCAGATCAATATCCCCTGGTTCTTCCGACCCGTGCCGGATGATCGGCAACAGGCCAGGGCTCTGGTTAGCGAGATCTTCCAGGCTAGGCGGCTACGACGGGTGGCCACGGTGGCGGCGGATGGCTATGACGCGCGCGTGGCAGCGACCACCTTCGCCCAGGTCGCGCGGGTGGCTGGGTACCCTCTCTCCGTGCAACTATCCTATGGAGACGCTAGGCGGGATTTCGAAGTCGTTCTCGGCCGGATAGAGGATCACGGGGTCGAGGGGGTGGTGCTGTTCGGGCCCCCTTCACCTGCAGCGGAGCTGATACGGCGAATGCGTGCCCGAGGCATGCGGCAGGCTCTATTCGGCCCCTTAACCATTGCTGATTATGACTTCCTTGGCTTAGTGGGGCCGGACTTGGAGGGAGCGGTCTTGGTCGCTCCGGGACATTGGCGCGCCAGAGGGAAGACCTTCCGGCAAGAATTCCAAGATACGTACGGCTACCTGCCAAATGCGGTAGCAGCCTATGCCTACGATGGAACGCGTGTCATCGTACAAGCCATCGAGCAAGCAGGGCTTGACCGGGAAAGAATCCGGGACGCCGTA
>JAZFSU010000159.1:0-16974 GCA_036446335.1 Dehalococcoidia bacterium
GCTACCTTCTGCGGCGTATTCCCATTCCGCACCACCTGGCTCAACTGTCCTCGATTCTTGTCATTCAGCTCTATTCGTTTGCTGATTCTCATGACCAGCATCATATCATAACTAACGATATTTAGAAAGCACTACACTAGGCTATTGGCGAAGGAGGGCGGCGAGTTCCACGACCTGATTGAGGGGAGCGGACCGCGGCGCAAGCGGATGACCTGATCAAGATGAGTCGATCCGGATTGAGGCCATGAGGCGCGACCCGGGGCTGCCATACCATCATCGGAATGCCGCGTCCGAGTTTCCTGGGGCTATAGCATCCCATTCAACGAGATCCCGGTACTCTGAACTGGCGAGGAATAGCCTGTGCTCCAGGACAGGGATAGTCAGATTTGTCTCGATTCTGCTCCATGAAGCGTGGGCTCGGATAACCCTCCATTAGGCAAGCCGGGTCAGCTTGACAGAGTCCACTTTTGTGATATTATGTTATCGACAACCTGCTAGAAGTTTGGTATTCCCCGACCGGCCAGAGTCTTCCGTTACTCCCCAGGCCATGGATGATCAGACTCCCATCAGGTCACCAACACAAGGAGGCATCCATGGAATACACGGACAAGACCCTGAATTGCTCGGACTGCAGCGCGGATTTCACGTTCACTGCGGGCGAGCAGGAGTTCTTCGCCACCAAGGGCTTTGTAAATGAGCCTGGGCGGTGCCCTGACTGCCGGGCTGCCAGAAAACGACAGCGCCCAGACGGGGGCGGTCGCGGAGGAGGCTACGGAGAAAGGCAAATGCATTCGGCCGTGTGCGCCTCTTGCGGCAAAGACTGCCAGGTGCCGTTCGAGCCAAGAAGCGGTCGGCCCGTTTACTGCTCAGACTGCTTCAGCACCTCCAGGCGGTAGCGCCAAGTGGGGAGCAGCTGACGTCTGATCCTGGCACAGGGTCAATCCCAGGTGTTGGGACGAGAGGACGTGGGCAAGGGGGAACGGTGCCCAATTCCTCCTCTTGATGAGTGCCGGTTCTCTTGCACCACATTGTTTGTTATCTTTGCTTTCCCATTCTCTGAGTGAAAGGATGGCTGAATGGCGCAGGTAACACATGGTGATACCGTTCGGGTCCACTATAAGGGCAAGTTTCCTGACGGCACGGTGTTTGAGAGGTCACTTGCGAAACAGCCTCTGCAATTCGCGATAGCCGCAGATGAGTCTATCACAGACCTTGAGCGGGCTGTACTGGGAATGGCCCCCGGGGAATCGAAAACCGTCAAGATAGTGGCGGAGAATGCGTTTGGCCCGCACTATAATGATCTGGTATTCGCGCTGGACCGGGACCGATTCCCTGAGAGCTTCGTGCCAAAGGTCGGTCTGGACCTGGCGCTTCGTGAACCGGATGGTGACAGTCTCTCCGCCATTGTCATCGATGTCTCTGAATCAAGAGTGACTTTGGACGCCAACCATCCTCTGGCTGGGAAGGACCTGACCATTGATATCGATCTCTTGGAGATCGTCGTTTAGCGGTTTCGACTGTGGCGACGTGCAGTTGGGCTCTCGCCCTGGAAGGGGGACGAATTGAATATTCATCTAGGCAATCTATCGCGTGAGGTTACCGAAGAGCAGTTGCGTGAAACCTTTCAACCATTTGGGCAAGTCGTGGCAGTCAGGCTCATCACGGACAGGCATAGCGGCGTATCCAAAGGCTTTGGCTTCGTCGAGATGGGAGACCAGGTCGAGGGGCAGGCTGCCATCGATGGTCTCAACGGGAAGGAGCTGGCGGGGCGCACGATGGATTTGAGTGAGGCACGCCCTTTCGGCAAGAAGAACAGCAGGCCCTATGGTGGCGGGGGGGGCGGCAGGCCGAGCCGGGGTGGAGGTGGTGGCTCACGAAAACGGCGATCATTCTAGGCGCTCGAGACCCAGCCTGTCGGCCGCCAATTACACTTCAGGGCCACAAGCAGTTCTGACCACAGTATCGTAATCGGAAGACGACATCAGAACCTCAGCCACCCTCCAATCTGTCACGCTCGGCCAAGAGATAACCCTTTCCCCGATACGACGCGAAGAGACTACATCGTCTTGTATCTTGGCCCATCGCCACCCTCCGGGATCTCCCACCTTATCACCTGATGGGGGCATTTCACCCGGCACGTCTGGCAGTGCACGCAGTTTGAGGGGCTCAGAATCACATTGTCGCCCTCGGATCTGTAGACCTCAGCAGGGCAGAAGAACGTGCAGGGGTGGCACCCATAATCGTGACCGCAACGGGCACACCGCCCGGGATCCGTGAACGTGATATGGGAAGGCTGGTCCTCCCGATGAGCGGTACCCGAGAGACCAACCGCAGTCAGCCGGTCAATGCCGCCGGTATCCCGCTTCTTCACCTTGGCCCTTGTCATGCCAAGATGGTCCTGTTTCGCGCCCAGCTTCAGCGGAACCCATTGCTGGACAAGCGAAAGCGGCGCGCCCACGTAGAGCCCCGCTCTGCCGGCCTTGGCAAAGACCTGCCGGTGGTTTCGCGCCCTTCGCAGATCTCTCATGACAAAGCTGTTCTCCAGCAGATCGCCGTATGTCCTCAAGGCGTCCCCGGAGAAATCCTGCCGCTCAATAGCCCTCATGATAGCCTCGGCGGCAGCTATCCCGGACTTGATGGCATAGTGCAGTCCCTTGAGCTTTCTCACGCTGGTGAGACCGGCAGCATCACCAATGATGACAGCACCATTGGTGGCCAGCTCCGGTACTGAATGGTAGCCGCCTTCCGGAATCGTCTTGGCCCCATAGGCTGTGACCTCTCCCCCTTCGAGCAGTCGCTTGATGAGGCTGTGGGATTTGAAGACCTGAAGCTCCCTCTGAGGACTGAGGTCGCAATATCTCCAGTCCAGGGCCAGGATGATGGCTACCGCCACCAGGTTCTCCCCCACACTGTACAAAGAGCCACCACCGAAGACGTCAGGGGTCAGCGCCCTGTTGGGGAAACCAAAGGTATGCACAACCCGGTTGAGCCCGAAACTGTTGTCCTGAGGGAGTCTGATGATCTCCTTGGCCCCAACAGAATAGACCTGCGGGTTTCTGCCACTCCCCAGATCAAACTCCTTCACCAACCGCTCCGCCAATTGCCCCAGGGAACCCTCACCGAACACAGTCACCTTTGCCTCAAGTGTCTCCCCCGGCAGGTGATTTGGCTGTCTGTTTCCCTCCTTGTCCAGCCCCTTGTCACCAAGCGTTACGCCTCTGACCCAATCCCCTTCGATCACCACATCCTTGGCGGCAAAACCGGTATATACCTCGACCCCGAGTCCCTCGGCGATACCAGCCAGCCAGCCGGCCAGTTCGTTGACCGAGACAACGTGGTCCCCTTTGTGGCGCAAGTATGCTGGCATCACAGCTTCAGGCAGCTTGAAGGACAATCTCTGTCCGAGAAGGAAGAAGGTCTCATCCCTCTTCACGTCGTTGGCCAGCATCCTGGTGACGAATGAGTCCTGTCTCCCCTTCCAGTCGGGAATCAACTCGTCCAGGACACCAGCCTCAAATACGGCCCCGGAGAGACTATGCTGGCCAATCTTGTCTGCCTTCTCGATGACAACGACAGACTCGTCTCGCCCCTTTTCGTTCAGAAGCTGTTTCAGCTTTATGGCCCCGGCCAGGCTCGCCGGACCGGCTCCAACAAAAAGGACATCCATCTTCTTCAGCTCGCTCACCGGTCCGATCCTTCTGAATCCAGCACCCTTACCAGTGCGGGGACCACTTCTTCCAGATTGCCCACGATGCCGTAGTCTGCCACTTTGAAGATCCGGGCATTCGGGTCCTTGTTTATGGCCAATATGATATCGGAGTTCTGCATCCCGCTGAGATGCTGCACGGCCCCTGAGACTCCCGCGGCAACGTACACCCGCGGCCTGACTGTCTGACCGGTCTGGCCGATCTGACGGCTTCGGTCCAGGAATCCTGACTCAACGGCCACCCTTGACGCGCCAACCATAGCCTCCTGTCCCAGGTATCCGCCCAGACTCTCCGCCAATGAGGGGATGTACCTGTCAAAACCCTCCTTGGTCTTGCAGCCGCCACCACCGCAGACTACTATGGCAGCGTCCTTGATCTCGGCAGCAACAGGGCGAATCTCAGAGTCAACGATCGTCGATCCCAGGTCCGATTCATCTATCTTTGGCACGTATTCGACAAGCTCGCCTTTCCGCGCATGGTCGGGCTCCAGGGCACGCATGACACCCGGCCTGACCGTGGACATCTGAACTGCAGAGTTCTGGGCGACTATGCTGGCCATCACATTGCCGCCCAGCGCCGGTCTTGTCTGCATCAGGACAGCCGTGAGCTCCCGATCGCCCCTCTTGAAATCGACTATGTCCAGTCCTGTGCAATCGGCAGTCAACCCCGAGTTCGATCGGTAGGCAACCCTGGGGGCCAGCTCTCTGCCCAGAGGCGTGGCACTGAACAAAAGCATCTGCGGCCGGTATTCCTCCACGAGCCCCGACAACACCAGCGTGTATGGAGTGGGCAGGAAGTCGTCAAGCAGGTCATGTTCAGCAACATATACCCTGTCCGCGCCATACGCCACCAATTCACTGGATAAACCTCCCACACCTCTCCCGATCAGGACAGCACCAACCTTCTCATCAAGCTGGGCGGCCAGCTCAGTTGCCTTCCCCAGCAACTCAAAGCAGGCGGGGTTCAACTCGCCGCCTTCCTGTTCGGCGTATACCCACACGTCTCCGCGATAGTCAGGACTTCTTCCCGGCGGCAGTCGGTACCCGATCTTTTCTTCCTCCTTTTCGGCAGTTACCAGCCTGCTTTCGTAGGTTTCCTTCAGCATCTTGACAAGTTTCTCGAGGTCATTCTCGAAAACACAGTCCTTCTGGCCAGCTTCCTTTGGAGAAAAGACCCTTACAACATTGGTCCTCGAGCCGGCCAGCCCGATACGCGATTCATCGGCGCCGATGTCAGCCGCGCTCCACTGGTGGAGTTCCTGCGACTGCGCCCACCTCGTCCTGCCGAACGAGGGAAAGGGAGGCTGCGTCCATTCCGCAGCAGTCACAAGGCAGGGATAGCTCAGCGGAGCTACGACCTCGGAACCTCTCCGGGTTATCCTGCGGACCTGCAGACTCCCGTTCTCAAAGTGAAAAGACGTAGCGTAAGCAGCGTGCGATATGCCGAGGTCCTCCGCGATCTGCGCAGGAACCTGGGCGGTGTCGCCATCGACCGACTGCATGCCACTGACAACTACGAAACTCGAATCACCATCAAACAGCTCCTGCTGAATCTTCGCTATTGCCCTGGCAAGCGGATAGGCCGTGGCAGCCGTGTCGGCACCTCCGAGCTTTCTGTCGGTCAGCAGTACACCCACGTCAGCCCCGAGGGACAAGGCATATCTGAGGACTTCTGTGGCAAATGGTGGCCCCATCGTCAAGGCTACTATCTTGCCATCGACCTCTTCACGCATTCCCAAAGCGAACGCCATCGCCTGCTTATCGAGCTCATTGCAGACGTTGTCCAGCAAGCTTCTTTTCAGCGTGCCCTTCTCCCAGTCCCAAGCCTCCCTCGGCACGTTCTTGATGTCAGGCACCTGCTTGACTAAGACTACGTAGTTCATTGCCCTTGCACTCTGTCCTCTTTCATAAGAATAACCTATCATACGAAGTTCTTGTCGACAAGAGGCGCGGCCAGCCCGATTCGGACTCTGATCTTTTCGTCGGCTCGTCCGCCCCAGCATTTCGAGGGCGAGACGGTAATCTGATATCGACTCTCAACCTCGGGAGAAGTTGAGGTACAATAGGACCGGGAGACCCAAGGATGGCCGGACTCAAGCGAACAGACCTGCCAGCGAACGCACCATGATCATCTCTGCAAGCCGGAGAACAGACATCCCCGCACTGTATGACGAGTGGTTCATGAACCGGGTGCGCGCTGGCTGGTGCGCCGTGCCCAATCCGAGGAACGCCAAGCGTGTGTCGCACGTTTCGCTTCAGCCCGGCGAAGTGGACGCCATCGTCTTCTGGTCGAAGAACCCCACGCCGCTGCTGCCACATCTTGACGAGCTGGACAGCATGGGGTTCAATTACTACTTCCTGTTCACCCTGAACGACTATCCCGGCAAGCTCGAACCCAACCTGCCGAGCCTGGACGAGAGGCTCGAAACGTTCCTGAGCCTCAGTCAGCGAACCGGGCCCTTGCGCGTCGTGTGGCGCTACGACCCCATCATCATCTCCAACGCCACCACCTTCGACTACCATGTGGAGAGGTTCGCCCGGATCGCGGCGGAATTGAAGGGAGCCACCCACCGCATCGTGGTGAGCTTCGTCGATTACTACCGGAAGACTGAGCGTCGTCTGGGCGGGCTCGAGCGGGAAGGATTCGAGTTCGATCGTCAGGCCGAGAGCTCGGAACACGCGCCGGTATTTCTGAAGGAGCTGGCGTCGATCGCAAGGAAACAGGACATGGAGATGTTCACCTGCGCCGAGGACCGCGACTACACGCAATGCGGGGTCCCGCCGGGACGGTGTATCGATGACCAGCTGATGAGAAGCCTGTGGCCGCTCCATCTCGGGTACAAGAAAGACCTGTCTCAACGTGATCTCTGCCTTTGCGCCGTCAGCAAGGACATCGGAGTCAGCGACACGTGCACACAAGGGTGCCCTTACTGCTACTCGACCGTAAGCAACGAAGTGGCCCGCAGGCGCTACGAGGAGCACGACCCCGGTTCTCCCGCGCTCTGGGGACGCAGTGCGCCGGATGATGAGCCAATGGAGTCTCATCCCAGGCAGATGAGGCTGCTCAAGTAGCTTCCTGCTCATCCCGGTCTCGACCTCATGCCCCCGTAGTCAGACATTCAGACGTCCAGATGCCTGGACAGCCGTCGCCAACGCGGCTGCCACCGCAGGCAATCCGCTAGGAGCTCCACAGGGGGAATAAGGTTTTCCCTCGAAATGCATCGTAGTTTCCCTATTGTTGCCCTCGCCTCAATGTGGTAAAAGATAGAGAAGTACCCATCCGGCACTCGCCCGTGTTTCGCCCACCCCAATCAGGCACCTGGTCGGGAAAGGGGCATCGAAGTTCCGGAGTATTCGGGCCGACAGGGGCAGGCGGTGACGGCGGTAGGAGACCCGACGAGCAACCTCGCACCGCATCCCAGTGAGAGGAGGTAGGGCCGTTGCAGACCGACATGAAATCCAGCGCGTTTCAGCAGTTCGCCGAAGCGGCTGATACCATCGTCAATCCTGAAGTGAAGAAGTGGAAAGACGGTGGGGGCAAGGTCATGGGATACTTCTGTACCGCCATGCCCACTGAGATGATCACGGCCGCGGGCTTCCTGCCCTTCCGGATGCGTGCCACGGGCAGCACTGAAACGGAGCTGTCGGACTCATTCTTCAGCAGCCTCAACTGCTCTTTCCCCCGTCACGCGTTCAATATGGCGCTCAAGGGGGAGTACGATTTCATCGATGGCCTGGTCATATTCAACAGCTGCGACCACATCCGCCGGGTGTACGATCATTGGATTCGTCAGATTGGGACTCCTTTCGTGAAGATCCTGAGTCTTCCCAGAAAATCCGAGCAGCCACAGGTGGAGTGGTTCCGGGACGAGTTATCCACTCTCAGAGAGGCCATGCACGAGCATTTCGGTGTGGAGATTACTGACGATCGTCTCAGGGAGGCAATAGCTCTTCACAACAAGTCGCGGCGTATGCTCAGGGATATGTACGAGCTGCGGAAGAGCGACAGTCCTCCAATCACCGGCGCGGAGATGCTGGCGGTAACGGTTGCAGGCACGACCATGCCCCAGGAACGCTACAACCAACTGCTTGGGGAGCTATCGGATGACATCCGCGAGCGGAGCGGCCAGTCTGGCTTCAGAGCCCGCCTGATGGTCATCGGCGGCGAACTGGACAATCCGGAGTACATCAAGGTCATCGAAGGCCAGGGGGGGCTTGTTGTAACCGATGCGGTGTGCTTCGGGTCAAGAATGATATGGAAAGACGTTGAAGAGGACGCCGATGATCCCCTGAGGGCCCTGGCACAGTACTACATCATAGATCGCCCTGCCTGCGCCCGCATGTACACGGAATACCCGAGGCGACTTGACTTCATCAAGAACCTCATAAAGGATTTCAACGTGGACGGCGTCATCTTCCAGCGGTTGACGTTCTGCGAGCTGTGGGGGTTCGAGCAATACTCGCTCACCAACGATTTCAAGGAACTGGACGTGCCTCTCCTGTGTCTGGACAGAGAGTACACCATGAGCGGTGTTGGTCAGCTCAGAACAAGGGTTCAGGCGTTCCTGGAGACCATGGGGAGGTAGAAATGGACGCGAAGAAAGAGAGAAGCGTATCCCGGTTCAGGGAAGAGATCGACACCTATGAGCCGGTGTTGGAAGTCCTGGCGCTGGAGCCCGGTGAAATGGGCCACTTGCAGATACCTCTCCTCAAGAACATGCTTCAAAAGCACAAGCGGATAATCGAATGTGTCGAGACCGGAGAACCTTTCATGGCGAGCCAGTTCACCAATCCTGTCGAGATACTCGCCGCCATGGACATCCCCTGGTACTTTCACGTTGAACAGCAGTTTGCTGCCGCCGGCACCGGCGGCAGCCCGCACACCATGGAAGACCTCGAGGCTATGGACAAGATCGGGGTCCCCTCCGACTGCTGCACGCTCCTGAGATTGCTGCTGTACTACCAGGTTGCCGGGTTGCTGCCCATTCCCACGGCTTATCTTGCGCTGACCGAGCCATGCGACAGCGTAGCGGGCCTGCACGCAGCGTTCATGAACCATCCCGACTGGCGAAACGTCCCGGCCTATACACCCGACCCGCCCTATCATAGCGATGAACGATCCATCAACTACTTTGCCGGTGAGTTGAAGAGGATGGTGGAGTTCATCACAAAGCATATGGGCAAGACGCTGGACATGAACCGGCTCAAGGCAGCGGTAGAGGAGACCAACAAGGGGTATGCGCTGTGGATGGACTACAACGACATAAGAAGGGCGGTGCCAGCTCCTCACAGCTACATCATGCCAATGTCGTGCTTCTATCTGATCAACACCATGGGCGCCGGAGACCCTGCGCAGACCGAATGGTACAAGGATCTGATCACCGACGCCGAGATGCGCATGCGTGAGAACAAGCCGGAGGTACCTGACCAGAAGATCAGGATTTTCTGGTACGATCTGCAACCAATGTTCTTCGGCGAGCTTGTACCATGGCTGGAGCAGGAGTGGGGAGGAGTCATCGCAATGGATATGGTCAGCTACTGTCCCTACCAACTAGTGGATACTTCAACCGAGGATTCGATTTTCCGTGGCCTCGCCAGAAGGGCTTTCGAGGACGGCCCAATGGTCCACCAGGCGCGTGGTCTGGCGGACAACGTCATACATGACATAACAAGGATCGTCAAAGACTACAAGATCGACTGCGTCGTCTTCCCCGGCCACATGGGACATAAGGACATGCAGGCAAGCATCAGCCTCATGAGGGAGACGTGTCGTGACCTGGGCGTGGCTTTCCTGCACCTCGGGATCGACATTTGCGACAAGCGGTACACAAGCGTGGAGGATATCAAGGGCAAGTTCTCCCAGTTCTTCACCGCCATGGGGCTGGGCTAGGGGAAAGCGCAGGCGCTCGCAGCCGCTCAGAGCGTCACCGGCTCTTGACCTGCTGCACCCACTTGTCGAAATCGGCTCTGAGCTCGGGGTCACTCACCTCGAAGATGCCGAACGCGAAATAGGTCAGCCTTTGAGCCAGGTACAGGGTCATCGTGGAGAGCAGCCCCAGCTTGTCCTTGTCGTATCGCCCCACGAGTTCGAACCTCACCTCTTCCTTGCCCAGCGCCTCCTGGTACTTGCTACCGTACTTTTCTGAGTCCAGCGTCTTCCCATCGACCGCTCTCCAGGCCAGGAGGTCCAGCGCAAACCCCAGATCGTCGCCGGCGCTCTCGAGCGCCGCCCAGAACTCGTCGGGCAGAAGCCTCCTGAAGTCGAGGTCGAACACTTGAGCCAGCCCAACGGCGGAGCTGTGCGAGGTCTTGTCCCAGAGGAACTTCACCAGGTCCCTCTCCCTTGTCTGGTCGGGCCCGCGCTTGATGAAGGCGTCCTTGGCCCTGTCCCACTGGGCACGCTTATCCTCCGCCCTCTGCTTGGCGTCCATACTGGGGTGCAGCTCAACCTTGAGCCACAGCCTGATCTCGTCCGGGTCGTCGTCGAACAGGTGCATGTAGACCAGCGATTCGAACGCAGACCGGAGAAGGATGGCGGCCCCGGCATAGTATCCGATGGAGAGGCTGGTAGTGCTCAACCTGAAGAGGTTCGCGCACTTGAGCGTCAACAGCGCCTTGATGAAGGTGGGCGAGTTGGTCTCGACATCCTTGACAGTCGGAGTATACGTGACGCATCGCGCGGTGAGCATGGCGCCGGCGTCAGCGAGCGCCAGGTCCCTCCCAGTATCATTGGAGACCTGTTTGACGTGGTATGCCTCATCCTCGTCGAGGGCCATCAGGTTGCTTTCGTCCGTCGTGTGCCGCCCGACGCCGCCTTCTATGACGCCCTTGGTGCTGGGCACTCTGCCTACCGTCCGCTCGTCGATGCCGGTAGCGGTATCGAGGGCCCGCCCCAAGGCCTTGAACAGCGCCTCAACCTTGTGGTGGTCGTTGACCCCGCTCATGACCTTTGCATGCAAATTCAGCTTGGCCTCGCTGGCAAAGGACTCCAGGAAATGGCGGATCAGATCGGCGTCCAGCCCGGACAGGTCCCTCCCCTCCAGAGGAGCCTCTACGGTTGCGTGCCCTCTGCCGCCTATGTCAATCGTCACCATCGCCAGCGCTTCGTCCATGGGTACGACGGCATGCCCCATCCTGACGATCCCCTGGCGCTTTCCCAACGCCTTGTCCAGCGCCTGGCCGAGGACGATGGCCACATCCTCAACCAGATGATGTTGCCCGGTATTGAGATCGCCCGTCGCCCTGAGCTTCACGTCGAACATGCCGTGCTTGGCCACTTGCGACACCAGGTGGTCCAGCATGCCAATGCCGGTCTTGGACGAGCATTTACCTGTGCCGTCTATCGAGAACTCCAACTTTATTCCGGTCTCGGCGGTCTCTCGGTTGATTATGACTTTTCTCCTAGCCATCGTCTCTATCTCCTTCCAATTCGGCCAGCGCCTTGATCAAGGCGTCGGTATGTTCCGGTTTGCCTACGCTTATTCGCAGCATGTTCTTGAGCAGGGGAGTGTCAAAGTGCCTGACGAAGATGCCCTCGCTCTCCAGGCCAAGCTTGATCTCATGGGCACTGCCCCGCAGGACCCGGCATAGGATGAAATTGGCTTGAGACGGCAGCGGTCTGAGCAAACCCTGCTTCTCCAGTTCGGTGCTTAGCCGGGCCCGTTCATCTACAATTGCCTTGACCCTGCCCTGAAGATAGTCGACGTCCGCCAATGACTCCCTCACCGCGATCATTGCCGCGATGTTCACGTTGTAGGGTATCTTGATCCTGCGGATGAGTTCAGCAATCTTAGCGGGAAATACGCCATATCCGGCCCTGAGGCCACCCAGCCCCGCCCACTTGCTGAACGAGCGGAGGACTATGAGATTCGGATGCTCCGGCACCAGCGGGACGAACGTCTGCCCGCAGAACTCGTAGTACGCCTCGTCCACAACAACAACCACACCAATGTCGAGAAGCTCCAGGATGGCGCTCCGTAGCGTGACGTTGCCGGTGGGGTTGTTCGGAGAGGCGATGAAGATCACCTTGGTCCTGCTATCGACCGCCGACTTGACCGCAGCAACGTCCACCTCGTAGCCATCGTCGCGGGGCACGTCCACGATCCTGCCCCCGCAGACCTCCGTGCTGAACGGGTACATGCCGAACGTGGGGGAGCAATTGATCACCCCGTCCCCGGGCTCGAGGAACAGGCGCAGAACGAGGTCAATGAGCTCGTCGCTGCCGCTCCCGGCCACGATGTGATCTGCGGCAACGCCCACGTACCTTTGCAGCGGCTCCTGGATCTGGCCGTGCAAAGGATCGGGGTATATGTGATAGAAGGAGAAGTCGGCGAGCGCGCGGCTCACCCTGGGCGAGCAGCCGTAGGGGTTCTCGTTGCCGTCCAGTTTTATCAACTGCTCTACGGGGACGCCAGAACGCTCGCTCAGAACATCGAAAGGCACAATCGGCTCATAGGACTTGACGCCACGGAGGTCGCCCCTGATGAGCCCCTCAACGCCCCTGGCTGGATTGTGGCCCGTCATCCGCCGTCTCCCAACTCTGCCAGGCGCCTTTCGACTGACAAGGCGTGCGCGGTCAATCCCTCAGCTCTGGCGATGACAGCCGACGCCGGCCCCAGCGCTTTCAGCGCCTTGTCGTTCAGGTCGACCAGTATCGACACCTTGAGAAAATCGAGCACGCTCAGGGGGGAGCCGAAGCGGGCAGTTCCCCCGGTCGGCATGACATGGCTCGGTCCTGCGGTGTAATCGCCCAGAGCCTCCGGTGTCTCAACGAATACTCCCCCGGCGTGGCGAACACGGTCGACGTACGAGCGAGCGTCTCTGATCGCGAGGCACAGGTGCTCCGGCGCGCAGATGTTCGCCAGCTCAATAGCTTCTTCGGCATCTGCCACAATGACTATTGCGCCCTTGCGCTCCAATGACTGACGGGCAATGGCCTCTCGCTCCAATCCAGCAAGCTGGCGCTCCACTTCCTCACTGACCTCCTCGGCCAGGCGGGGTGAGGTCGTGATGAGTATGGCCGAGGCCATCTCGTCGTGCTCCGCCTGGGCCAGAAGATCGGCCGCACAGAACACGGGATTGGCCGAGTCGTCCGCAATAACCACGGTCTCGGTGGGACCATGCAGTCCATCGATGGCTACCTCACCATAAACCTGTTTCTTGGCCAGCGTGACATAAACGTTGCCCGGCCCGCAAATCTTGTCTACTTTGGGAATAGACTCAGTCCCGAAGGCCATGGCCCCGATAGCCTGTGCGCCCCCTACGTTGAAAACGCGGTCCACGCCAGCAATGTCAGCCGCGGCAAGGGTGGCCGCGGGGACCGTGCCGTCGGGAGCAGGAGGAGTAGCCATTATCACCTCGTCAACACCCGCGACCCTGGCCGGGATCGCAGTCATGAGCACCGTTGACGGGTAGCACGCCTTCCCACCGGGGACGTAGACCCCGACACGCTCGAGAGGATGGACTACGAATCCAAGGCCGCCCTCTTCGAACTCCAGCCCCAGATTTCGTTTCTGGGCAAGATGAAAGGAGCGGATACGTTCGGCGGCGAACTCGAGGGCGTCGATCAGCTCGCCGGACACGTTGCTGCGGGACGCCCTGATCGCGTCTCGGGGCACCTCCAGCTCTCCCAGCTGAACCCCATCGATCTTCCTCGAGTAGTCGCGCAGGGCCTCATCCCCCCCTGTGCGCACGTCAGAGAGAATCCGCCTCACAGTCTCTTCCTGCCCCAACGCAGTCGAGGCCTCAGCGAAGTCGAGAGAGGACCGCTCCGCGAGCGCTGACTTCGCAGCCTCCAGCCCCCGGATTGTCCTCATGCCAGATACTCCCTCGCCGCTCTCACCGAATCGGTTATCGACTGCTGTCGAAACTCCCGAATGGTCTCTTCAGGGACCATTGCAAGCACATCCTCCAGCCTCGAATCAAAGGACGCGAAGAAATCCTTCACCTGCGCGGGAGCTATCTGATGCACATAGGAAAGATACCTCTCAGCGAAGTTGCGGAAGTCCTCGGGGCTCAGCTTCCTGGTGGTGACTGCCAAGACGAAGTCGCGCCACCGGTCCAGGTTGGAGTCATCGATAAAGCTCACATCCATACTGGCGGAGTCGGCCAATTCCTCGAGGATCGTCGATATGTTGTTGCAGTTGAGCCGCTCCCTGCGATCGAGCTCGAACTGCAAAAGCCGGTCGAGAAGGTTGGCCATGGCGTCTCCACCGAGCGACGACTCCTTGCCGAAGAAGGGCCGGTAGATCTTGATGATCCAGGCCTCATCGGTAACGAGGTGGGAAAGATATCCGGCCACAAACGACCTGGTCGCGGCGCTCAGGTCGGAGTGCTGATCGAGCTCAGGATGGGCTTCGAACATTAACTTGACCCCGCTCACTGGCTCCTCGCTGTCCAGAGGGAAGAAGTGTGTCTCATCGCGTGTAGCACCGATGAAGAAGCGAATATCCGGCGCGGTGCACCCGAGAAAGAAGCTGCCCCGATCCTGCTCCACTGTCGGATGCCGCAACCTCGATATCGCTTCGTCAGCGATGCCCAGGTGAAAGCAAATCGGCGGCAACTGAGCTCCTTCCTCTTAGGAATCCGGAGCAGCCTCCACACCCCGGCGCAGTGTCTCGACTATGCGGGCGATCACGTCCTTCTTTTCAGGGCGCGACAGAGCCTCGGAGTTTCCGATGAGGCACGCGGTGGACTCAAACAGGGTGTCGATGATCTTGAGATCGTTCTTGGCAATGGTTGACCCGGTCTCCGTATTCTCAATGAGCACATCGGCACCCTCGGGCAGGAAGGCCTCGCTCGCTCCCCATGTCGGTATGATCTTGTACGGTGCCAGGTGGTTGTCGTGAGTGTACTTGTCAGCAATGTTGACATACTCCGAGGCGACCCGCAAGGCGCCACTCCGTCCCATCTTCCTCAAGTCCGCAGTGCTCGATACCGGCACTTGATTGCTGACCACTGCCACTATCCTAACCTTGCCGTAGCCAAGGTCGAGCAGCTCCTCCACAGGGCTGACAGGAAAACGGGCCCGGTGATCGCTTACCCAATCTTTGCCGGTAATTGCCAGATCGAAATTCCCGTTCGCCACCTGGAAAGGCATGTCTTGAGGCCTGATCACTTTTACCCTTACCCCGTCGATATCCAACCGAGGCGAGCGCGTAGGTGTGCCCGCGTTGTAGCCCTCGACTGTGAGCCCTGCCCTGTTCAGCATTGCGATGGTATGCGGCTGCTGGTGGCCATCGGGCAGAGCCAGGAAGACCGATGAGTCTCGAGGGCCGGATCGTTGTGCTTTCCTCTCCGCACCAACTTCGATGGGCTCCACGTTCCCCGAATCCTCCACTCGGCCGCGTGAGAGGCAGGTCAAGACATGGCCAAGATCCTTCTCCTCCAGGCTCGCCCTGTTGGCTATCAGGCAGGCGCTGCTTTCCAGGATTGTCGTCACCGGAGTCAACCCTCTCTCGCGAAGGCTATCCGCCGAAGTCCCGACAACAATGGCAAGTTCGGCATTCTCGGGCGGAAAGCTCTCGGCCGCGCCCCAAACGGGAAATATGCGGAATCTCCTGAGCCGCTGCTTCAAAGCGAACGACTCGGCCAAGTTCGGGTACTCGCTGACGATGCGAAGACTGTCCGAGCTGTTTCGCAACGACTCCAGCGAACAGTCTCCGGCCGAGCCGGCCACAGCGACGAACAGAGTTCGCCGCCCAAATCCCAGATCCCCGATCTTAACCACGGCATCGCTGCGATACTTGATCATCAGCTCGTCAACCCAGTCCAGCCGACAGATTCCCAAATCATAATTGCCGATGGCCACCTGGATAGCGATATCCTTCTCGTGAAACACCTTCGCGAAGAGTCCGGAGCTGGAGTCACATTTTGGCCTGTAGGAGCGGGACCCGTTGCCATACTCGCTGACACCGAGGCCAGCCTGCCTCAGAAGGTCCGCCGTACCGCCCTGGAGTGGCCCTTTGGGCAGGGCTAGCTTCACTTGCACGCCGCCTCCTGAATCATCTTCAACAGATCTTCGGCAGAGGAGAGTCGATTCTTTTCGCCAAGGTCCCGATCGGCGACCTCAATCCCCTCGCTGCTGCGCAGGTCGACAATCCAGCGAAATCCGGAAGTGTCTTTGTATCCCAGATCGAACTCGGCAATGTGGCCTGCCTCCCGCAACCGCTGCGCGATCTCCAGGGAGGACTTGAGCCCATCACCATCCTTCGCCCTGACCAAGATCCGCTCAGGCTGTGGCGCCTCCTCGATCAACTCCATCAGCTCATCGATGTACAATGCAAACCCCGACGCGCAAACGTCCTGCCCTCCCACGAGCGGGATCAACTCGTCATACCTGCCACCACCCCCTAGACTGCGCCCCGCGCAGTAGAACCCGAAGATGATGCCGGTGTAGTACTCGAACCCCCTTCCGGATGTGAAATCGATCTGGTAGCTGTGTCCCGAGCCGGTGAGCAACTCCGCAATCCTCGCCAACTGGTCGAGGCTGGGTTCCAGAGCGGGCAACGAGCCGCAGAAGGTGGCCTTCAAGTTCTCCACGAATCCTGGGGAACTTCCCTTCAGTCCGAAAAGCAGCTCCAGCTGCCTCACCGTCTCGGGGTTGCTATCCCTCATATGTCCCAGGATCTCCCTGTTTCCGGCGAAAACCTGATCCAGCGCCTCGGCCTCCTGCTCACCGGTGAAGCCCAGTTCCTCAAGGAAGGTCTTTAGCACGCCCGCGTGAGCTACCTTGACCTCCAGCGGCCCAATCCCCAGCCGGCCTATAGCCTCCAGCGCCAGCGAAATCAACTCGACGTCTCCCTCGAGCCTGCTCCCGCCGATGAGCTCGGCGCCGCACTGCCAGCGCTCCCTCGACTCCTTGCCCGAGCCCTCAAAGGCAAACGTGTTCTCCGTATAGAAAAATCTGGCAATAGGGAGATCCTGGAAGTTCTCCACATAGAGCCTGGCCGCCGGTATGGTCCCGTCCGGTCTCAGCACCACCCGCTCCCCGCTCCAGCCATCCCAGTCAAGGAACGTGTAGACCCTTCCCAGCATATCAGGGGACAGCGTGCCCGCAGACGTGAAGAGATGCAGGTATTCCAGGACGGGGGTCCTGATCTCCTGATAGCCCCAGGCAACGGAGCATTCCCCAAACGCGGCCTCAATGCGGCGAAATCTCGCCATGTCCTGAGGCACCAGATCACGCATCCCTTTGCACCTTGGCACTTTCATACTGATGGCTCTCCCCGAAGCAAGTTCGCTTTATTCTACACTGAATGACAGGCCTG
>JAZFSU010000160.1:0-2280 GCA_036446335.1 Dehalococcoidia bacterium
AATCGCCTGAGGTGGAGACAGTCTGTGGGCCAGCATCAGAGCACGAAATGACCGGTGAGCTTCCAGCGCCTTGCGCACAGCCGCCTCGACCTTGGACCGGACGGGCGTGAACATGGTTCCGATCCCGTACGCGACCTCGCCCAGATCTCGACTCCCATCGTTGAGGTCGACATCAGGATCGAGAAGAGGAGGGCATTCCGGAACAATAGCCCTGACCAGATCAGGCAAGCCGATGAACTTGGGACAGCTGTTGACTCCTTGTCGCGGGCTGTGTATGGCCGGAAGGAAGACATAGTCACAGTCATTCGCCAGTGAAAACACATGACCGAAGAAGACCTTCACAGGAAGGCACAGGTCGCCTACGGACCTGGAGCATCCGAGTGCAAGCATCTGCTCCGTGGTCGCGGGCGACGTGACCACCTCCGCCCCCAACTCACGGAAGAATGTTGCCCACATCGGGAGGTACTGATAGTAGAGCAAGCCTCTGGGGATACCTATTCGCATCGCCCGTCACCGCCAATACATCTGAACCAGGACAGCCTGCAACCGTTTCACCAAAGCGCTTCCCGAACCGTCGCGCGGGTCCCCGATGACTGGCGATATTATAGCATGGCTTTGCCGAACGCAAGCCCCTGCGAACAGCCACCAGGACCGCCCAACCTTGACCGGCCTGATGCCTACGGGATATACTCGTGGCGCCAACCGCACAATTCATCCTGGCGAACCACGATCGGTTCAGTCCGCCGTAGCAGCAGTGAAATGGAAGTGCATTCGATCACGCCGACACTCAAGCTTATAGCACTTCAGCCGGGAATACCGGGATATGACAGATTCTTCGGAGCCTACGTCTTCCGAGGCGAGAGGAACGCCATCGTTGACGTCGGGCCTGCAACTGCCCTGCCAAGCCTGATCACGGCGCTGGCAGACCTCGGTCTGAGCCCCACTGAGATCGACTACATTGTGCTGACTCACATTCACATCGACCATTCCGGTGGAGTGGGCGCAGCAGTCAGACAGATGGGCAGAGCCAAGGTCGTGGCCCACAGCAGAGCCCGTCCTCACCTGATCGATCCTACGAGACTCTGGGAAGCCAGCCTGAAAACGCTGGGCGATCTGGCCACCAGATACGGAACTGTGGAACCTGTGCCGGAGGACAGGATCGTGTCCGCCGCAGACAACATGAAGCTCGACCTCGGTGGGGGCGTGGAGTTGGACGTGATTCTGACTCCCGGACACGCCTCACATCACTTGAGCCTTTTCGATAGCACGAACAGTGTGCTCATCGCCGGCGAAGCGGCGGGCGTCTGCATAGACGGGACAATCAGAGTCTCAACGCCACCGCCATTCGCATTCGAGGGAGCCCTCTCCTCGATCGACCGGCTCATCGCACTCGGGCCCGAGAAGGTATGCTACGCTCACTTCGGCTGCTATGACAACGGGCCTGACCTCTTGAACCTGGCAAAAGAGAGGCTGGTGTCGTGGCACAATGCGGTTGCCATAGCCACGAAAGCAGGAAAGACCCCTGATGAGATATTCGCGGCTCTCAAGCGAGAAGACAGAAGCCTCGACTACCTGGCAACCCTGGATCAAGATGCGTACGCGCGCGAGTACAAGATGCTTGTGAACAGCATCGTTGGCCTGTCCGGCCAAGTTCTCTGATCCTGTCAAAGAAGATGCCCGCCGCGCTGCTCCGTGCACCACGCTGGTATCAAGCGACCGCCCGGAATCAGTCGTCCAGTACGGCAGCGAAGGACCCGCCCGAAACGTCGGTTGCCTGTTGTCGGACCATTCCTCCATGCCTGCCTGCAACCGGCACCCTGAAGGATAAATATGGCTGTTCTTGCCGCGACGGACGTCTCTCATGCCGTTCGTGGTGAGCCTGTCGAACCATGAACGGCCCGCGACCAACGCTTCGGGCTAGCGTCGCCCGAAGCCCTTTCGCAACGCCTCTTCTTCTTCACGGAGCGCCCGATCCAGGTCTTCCAGGCTGTACGTCCTGGTACCGACGCCCTCCTCTTTCATGTGGACGGCTTTAATCCCGGAGTTGAGAATCATCTTCGCGCAGATCATGCACGGCCCGTAGATCTTGCTGGTCTCACCGCTCTTCTCGTCGTACTGCCCCTTCACTCTCTCGCTGGAGATATACAACTCACCGCCGACAATCGAAACGCCGGTCCTGGCCGCGTTTATGATGGCGTTCTGCTCAGCATGCACGCTTCTGCACAGCTCGTATCTCTCCCCAGGCGGAATGCCCAGTTCCTTTCTGAGACACGTCCCGAC
>JAZFSU010000161.1:0-2230 GCA_036446335.1 Dehalococcoidia bacterium
AGGGTCTCTTCGTTCACTTTTATGCCCTCAACCGCCCTCATCACCATTCCCAGTATGTCATTATCAATCACATATTTCTCGTAGCAGACGGTCATGGCGAACTCCATCAGCCCGGCAGCATCGTGGATGAAATTGGCCCCCGCGAGAGCACAGAGCAAGCCCGTAATCGCGGACTCGTAACCGCTCTGCGAATCGAGCACCTTGGAATCGGTCATGCCGCCCGTGGCATAAAACGGCAGCCTGTAGTGCTGAGCCATCTGAGCTCCAGCCGCATTGAGCAATCCCATCTCAACAGAACCCGCCAGGTAGCCGAAGTTGCTGAGATCGGTGCTCGTGGCCACCGAGCCCAGAATGGCAGGTGTCCCCGGATTGGCAAGCTGCGCGAGCATTACACCCATCAGTGAGTCCACGGTCTGCATCGTCACATTGCCCGCAAGCGTCACTGGCGAGGTAGCTCCGCAAAGCGGCTCGGCGGGACAGACGACCGGCACACCGCTCCTGGCGATGGCAATGGTGAAGTCGCCGTACTTGCTGTCTACCGTCAACGGGCTTATGGTGCACGCTATCATGGACATGATCGGGCGCTCACGGAGGCTTGCCGCCGAACCTGCGATGATCTCCGCCATCCCAATTACCCGCTTCAGGCCATCCAGCGTGTACAGCCCACCCATGACGTGTTTGCTGGTGTTATCCAGGCCTGCAAAGAAGCGGTTGACGTCAACCTGCTCGACGGGCACGTCGCTTGGGTAGGTAGGCAGCAGAAACAGGTGGATATTCTCCAGTTGATCGACCAGTCTGGCGATACGTTTCAAGTCATCGAGAATAGCCACCGTCATCTCCCCGGTCTTCTGGTTGAAGACGTTGAGCGCGGTTCCTCCCGTTCCCGTGTACACGCGATTCCCGCCAAGGTGGATATCATGTTTCTCATCCTGGCCACAGAGCATCACTTCAGATGGCGCCATCTCTATCAGCTCTCTGACCTTCTCGCGCGGCAAGCGAACCAGCTGATTCTCCTCGTCTACAGCGGCGCCAGCATTTCGGAACAACTCCAGGCCAGTGCCTGAGTGCACATGGAAGCCGACCTCCTCGATGATGCGCATGACCGTTTCATCGATCTTGCCTATGGCTTCGTCGGTCAGAGGCTTGAAGCTGCCACCAGGAAGTCCCTTTCGAACCATACGGCTTTCTACCTCCTGCCTCCGCAGTCTTGCTTGCCGCAGGTCCCACATGGATCATAATCCTGCACTCCTGCGTCGGCAGCCCCGATTCCAACAATCCCGGACAGCGACTTCCTGGGAATCATCAAGCAGTCATCAGTCAGGTGAACCTCTGTCGCGTCTCTTTCGACAGCGCGGAAGACCATCATCTGCTGGCTTATGTCCCAGTCGCAGTACCCAGGGCTGAAGCGGCGGCTGGTAACATCATCCTCGCCACTGACTCTCTTCGCTATCACCCGATGGGCAACGTCCGCCACCGTCTCAACCGTGCTGGACCCGATCGCATCCAGTACCGACGCCTGAAGCAAGAGTCCGTCGTGCGCCAGCCGGCGGGCCATTTCCTCCAGGCGGCCGCCGATCGTAGCCACGAGGACTCCTACCTTGCGGCATCGCGACAGCAAGCGGGCCACAACCTCACTCTGGAAAACTACCGGGCCCTCAATGAGAACGCGGGACCCCTGATGCAGCAGCACGTTCCTGACTACATAAGTATATGAGGGTTCAATGAGCTGCTGCGAATTATCAATATACTCGTCGATCAAGGACGATATGCGGGGCGGCGGTTCGCCGTCCGCGCCATAACCCAAGTACCTATAGACACTTCTCTTGTCGATCCCTACATCGATCTGGCTACTGGTCGTCACCATATTGAAAATACCCCTCTTACCTGATACATCGAGAACAGTCTAAGAGAATCGTCTACCCACATAAGCCCAGCAAAATCCAAGACGCACGTTCTGATGTGGAGGGGTAATTCACGAGGAATTTCGGAAGAGAAACCTGGGTGGGGTCGAGGCCAAAGCGAGGGTTTGCGCGGCAATTATGAGGGGAACGCCAGGATGCTATCTACCCAATGATGCAGGTGCAGATAGAGGCCCCCCTGACTGCATACAGTTCTTTTTGCTTCAAGTCACTTCATTTCCCCCTTGCCGGATTTCCAGCTCCTCTCCACTCGACTGACAGCTATTTTACCACACAGGCTGCCGATTGTCCAGCCCAACCAGCACTCACAA
>JAZFSU010000162.1:0-5234 GCA_036446335.1 Dehalococcoidia bacterium
ATTCGTTCGAGGTGGGCTGTCACCACTTCTACCGGAGAGACTTCTCTCTCCCTGATCGCTTTCGCCAAGTCGACGGCGCTCATCCAGCAGATGTCGGGGTTCTTCACAAAATGCCTCCTGACCGGAACTCGCAAAACCGTAGCAGGATTACCGGGCCAAGTCAAGCGGGGCGAGGCCGGCAGTGGCGCTGACAAATACCGGGAGCTGCTGTGTGGGTCACGCCAGGCCTTGACAGGCGGCGAGCGGGCGCTTTACGATGGTCGATGCGGCGGTCCACCGCCGGAGGGACTGCGTCCGTGGCGGAGTCGAGGCAACTTGTGGTTGTGGACGAAAGAACCAGGAAACGTTTCCAGGCCGATCCGGGCCGGTTCTTTGAGAGGGCCATCAAGGCACATGTCCTGAACAGCCCTCTGAACCGGCTTGAAGCGTTCGATGGCGACCCCATTTTCGAGAAGCCCCTGGTGGGCTTCGCTGATGGTGATGACCCCATCTTTGACGAGTTCAGGGCCGCTGTGGCCGACTTTCACATGACGCCACGCGACGTCCTGGCGAAGCACCTCAGGGAGACCTCAGCCGGTCGCTTGAAGGACTCGGCTCCTGTTAGCGTTATCTCGTGGGTTCTGCCGTTTGACCGTGGGATCAGGCGGAGCAACGGGAAAGAGACGCAGGGGCCGTCCCTCAGGTGGAATCATGGTCGCTGGCACGGCCAGGATGTGACCACCGAGCTGTCTGGATACGTGGTCTCCCTCCTGGAGGACATGGGACATCGCGCCGTGGCGCCGGAGCTGTCGCCGTTCTTCGAGATGCGGGAACTGCCGAACGGCCTCGCGTCGACGTGGTCGCAGCGGCACGTTGCTTATGCCGCCGGCCTCGGCACGTTCGGGCTCAGCGACGGCTTCATCACGCCCCGAGGCTTGGCTATCAGATGCGGCAGTGTTGTGACCGATCTCGAGCTGACTCCCAGTCCCCGGCCATACGCCCATCATCAGGCCAACTGCCGCTTCTACGCGGACGGCTCGTGCGGCCGCTGCATTCAGCGCTGCCCGGGCGGTGCGATATCCGAGGCGGGACATGACAAGAAGAGATGCCTCACAGTCCTCATCGTTGAGCAGAAGCCCTGGAGAGACGGGGCGCATGGAGAAGGCTACATCGGCACGTACGCCGGCTGCGGGCTGTGCCAGACCGGCGTGCCGTGCGAGCACAGGATACCATCCCGGTCCAAGAGAAAACACACATCGTAGGGGTGGTTCGAAAACCGCCCCCACATGGGAGGAGCCAATGGTGGAAGTCAAAGAGGTGGCCGACAAAGTCTTCTGGTTCGAGCCGACCATTCCCGGGGAGAGCAACGTCTTTTCTTCATACCTCATCAAGGAGGAGGAAGGTGTTCTGGTTGAGCCGGGTCCATCGGCACTTGTTCCCGGTATTCAGGAGGCGATGGCGCAACTGGGGATGAAGAATCTGGCCTACATCATTCCAACCCACATTCATGTGGACCATGCTGGTGGCGCCGGTAGACTCGCTGAGCTTTTCCCTGAGGCCAAGGTGGTGGTTCATCCCAAAGGCGTGAAGCACATGGCAGACCCTGCTCGCCTCATCGAGAGCACCAAGACCGTGTTCGGCGACAACTTCCAGGACGTCTTCGGGACTGTGCTGCCTGTCCCGGAGTCACAGCTTGTCGTTCCCGAGGACGGCGCTACAATCTCGGTCAGCGGGAGAGAACTGCAGATCGTATATGCCCCAGGCCACGCCCCTCATCACATCGTGGTGTTTGACAGGAAGACACGGGGCCTCTTCTGCGGTGAAGCCCTGGGATTGCCCGGACAGGGCGAGGAACCGGTGCCGCTGCCCGCGGTTGCCCCGCCAAGCTTTGACCAGGAGCTGGGCCTCGAGACGATGGAGATGTTGAGAAAGCTGGACGCCCGGCTGCTCTTCTACTCGCACGGTGGGGTTGGCACGGAGCCGGAAAGGCTCATCTCGGTAGTCTCGGAGAGTACGCGCGTGCTGGGCGACCTGATCCTGAAGTCCCTGAAGGAGGGCGAGGCGACGGACTCTATCGGTCGAAGAGTCATGGAGTTCGCATCCAGCCGCTACGGTCTGAAGCTGAAGGAGGGGGACGCGGTTATGACGGTGGGCGGATACGCGATCTACTTCCAGAGGAAGGGTCTGATCTAGCCAAGTTCGAATCAGGGCTTGCCGTACTTTGAGCAATAGTAGTCGACGGTTTCTTTCAGCCCTTCATCGAAGGGTACCTCTGGTCTCCAGCCCAGCTCCGTCTCGATCTTGGCGGCGGTGATGGCATATCTCCTGTCGTGTCCGGGGCGGTCCGGAACGGACTGAAGCAGGTCTTCCGGCTTGCCCATGATCTGCAGGATCTTCCGTGCGAGATCGATATTGGCCCATTCCTGATCGGCCCCGACGTTGTACACCTCTCCGGGCTTTCCTCGATGCACCACAGCATCTATCGCCCGGCAGTGGTCGAGAACGTGAATCCAGTCGCGCACGTAGAGACCGTCGCCGTAGATGGGGATGGGCTTGTCGTGCAGGGCGCTGAGGATAGCGGTGGGCATGAACTTCTCCGGATGCTGCCTCGGACCGTAGTTGTTGCTGCAGCGGGAGATGACTACGGGCAGGTCGAAGGTTCTATAGTAGGCGCGGACCAGCAGGTCAGCGGACGCTTTGCTTGCGGAATAGGGGGAGTTGGGGCGGATGAGGGACTCCTCGCTGAACTGCTCCTTCGAGCCCAGCTGCAGGGCGCCGTACACCTCGTCGGTGGAGATCTGGTTGAAGAGCTTCACCTTGTGGCGTAGCGCGGCGTCGAGCAGTATCTGCGTGCCCAGGATATTGGTCGTGATGAACACCTGGGGCTCCAGAATGCTCCTGTCCACGTGTGACTCGGCGGCGAAGTTGATAACCACGTCGACGCCCTCCATCAACTCCTCCACCAGCTTCCCGTCCTCGATCCTTCCCTCTACGAACCGGTGCCTCGGGTTGTCCATGGCCCCCTCGAGGTTCTCCAGGCTGCCGGCGTACGTGAGGGCGTCGAGGTTTGTCACGTCGTACTCGGGATACTTCTCCATGACGTAGTGGACGAAGTTGGAGCCGATGAAGCCTGCGCACCCAGTGACAAGCAGTTTCATGACTGAATTAACCTCGCATCGTATTGTGGGCCGCTCCCGGTCCCGATCGACCTGGTCACCGAGGTGCTCTCAGTCTCAAGTATTCCTCGAGAGCTTCCCGCCATGACGGCATCTCCCGGCCCAGGACCTGCGGCAGGGGAAACGGATCGAGAACGCTGTTCAGCGGCCTCCTCGCCGGTCTGGGGAACTTGTCAGTCGTTGTGGGAAGGACCTCCACGTCCATTTCGGAGAGACGAAAGATCTCCTTCGCGAAGTCGAACCAGGTGGTGGGCTCGGAGTTGGTGGCGTGGTAGATCCCGTAGCGCTCCGTCTCAATCAGAGCAGCGGTAGCCCGTGACAGGTCCCGGGTCCACGTGGGGCATCCCTTCTGATCGTTGACCACGGATACCTGCTTGCGGTTCTGGCCGAGCTCGATCATTGTCTCGATGAAATTCCTGCCCTGATGCCCAAAGAGCCACGCCGTACGGATCAGGTAGAACCTGGTCATGAGCCACAGGACGTATTTCTCGCCGAGGAGCTTGGTGCGCCCGTAAGCGGTCGCGGGATTGGGCGTGTCGTAGATGGTATATGGCCGGTCGCCGGTGCCGTTGAAAACGTAGTCGGTGCTGAAGTGCACCAGCGGGATGCCGGACTCCTGGCAGACGAGACAGAGATTCTGGACGGCGTAGCCGTTGATCATGAGGGCACGGTCTTCCCCGGTCTCCGCCCCGTCCACGTCGGTGTATGCGGCGCAGTTGACCACCAGTTCCGGCTTCATGCCCTTCACGGCGGTCCTCACCCTGCCGATGTCGATGACATCGAGTTCGTCCTCCGGCGGGGCGACGACTTCGTGACCTCGCTCTGAGAGGCAGGGAATGAGATCCTTTGCCAGCATTCCGGCGCTTCCGGCAACCAGCACCCTCATCCCATTGCTACCTCCCACTTGTAGGGTATGCTGGGGTCATCGTAGGGAAGCCGGTGCTCGTCGGGGTCCGAGTAATTGAAGAGCTCCGTGGGGCAATTGATGATGATTGCCATCTCGTTGCCCACCGCGGTGAAGCCATGATAGACGTGAGAAGGGATCTTGACCAGGATGGGGTTCAGCGTGCCGAGGTAGAACACGTTTACCATGCCCTTCGTCGGCGAGCCCTCACGTGCGTCGTAGAGCGCGACCTTGGCAGTGCCGCTGAGGCAGGCGAAGTGGTCGGTCTGGAGCTTGTGGTAGTGCCAGGCCTTGACCACGCCCGGGTAGCAGGTGGTCGTGTAGACCTGGGCGAATCGCTCGAACTCCTCCCAGTCGGAGCGGAGCAGCTCCATGAGCCAGCCTCTATCGTCCGGCATCAGGCGGAGCTTTCGCACCTTGACACCGTCAATGTAGTCCATCTTGGCCTCCTACAATTGCAGCTTGGAGTCGCATCCCACGAAGAGCCTCAGCGCCTTGAACTGGTCGTCGGCCTTCTTCAGCTCGACGCACGTACCGATCAGGCTGTCCGCCAGGCGATCGATGCGAGAGATGCGGCTCTGTTCCAGGATGACCGAATGCTCCACGGAGGAATCCTCGACCACCGTGCCCGCTCCGATGCTGGTGAAGGGGCCTATCAGCGAGTTTCTGATCTGGCATCCTTTGTCGATCGAGACCGGGCCACGGATCGTGCTGTTGACGATGCTTGCCCCTTCCTTGATCTCCACCCTGCCGGTGATCTTGCTGTGGGAATCGACGTCCACCCTGATATCACGCTCGATCAAGCAGTCGAGCACGATCGTGTTTGCCTCCAGCAAGTCGTCCTTCTTTCCGGTGTCAAGCCACCAGCCTGTGAGGAC
This sequence comes from Dehalococcoidia bacterium, assembly GCA_036446335.1. Lineage (GTDB taxonomy): Bacteria > Chloroflexota > Dehalococcoidia > SZUA-161 > SZUA-161 > JAZFSU01. Next base: position 4,938 of record JAZFSU010000162.1, read on the forward strand.
GTGGCTCTCGACGTTCTTGCCCATGTCGAGAAGCCTCTGGATGGCGTCGGTTATCTCCAGCTCGCCGCGCCACGATGGCTCGATCTGATCGATAGCCCCGTGGATCTCAGGTGTGAACAGGTACACTCCCACCAGGGCCAGATTGGTCTTCGGCTCCTTCGGTTTCTCGACCAGCCTGATCGCCCGGCCCTTCTCGTTGAGCTCGGCCACCCCGAAGAGGCTCGGGTCCGGGACCTCCTTGAGAAGGATAAGGCTGTCGGGGCCGTCGGTGGCGAACCGGTCCACGAATTCGCTCAC
>JAZFSU010000163.1:0-15336 GCA_036446335.1 Dehalococcoidia bacterium
CACCTCTTCGCCCGACTTCAGGACAATTCTACCACATCGGCGAACCTATTTCCTCAGAGGTCGGACCACACTCAGGGTGCGCAGCAGGCTGAGGGCTAGGTTAGCATGCGAGCCGCACGCCCGGGGGGAGGCTGTCGGCCACCGTGGCTCTGCCGACTGTGTCCGTCTGCCAGTAGCTACATGCAGAGGGACGCTTTCCCCTCCAGCTACGATCCCCACGTTGAGAACATACGGGACGAAGCCACTCCGCCCGCCGGCTGAAATGCGCGTCAGCTTCGGCATTGACCCAGCCAAGCCTTGACAAACAAGACGCCAACTGGCATACTGGTGCCGGTCAATCACTCTTGGATTGGCCGGCACCAGGGTCAAGAGGCACTGTGAAACCGTTTCGAACATTACCCTTCGTCCACGGTTACAGAACACGAACAACCCGCAAACCCCTCTCTTTCTCACTACATTATCACCCTATAGCAGCACCGGTACGCTACGACTGTGCCTTACCACCTCCGTGGGGCACGGCCTAGTGTCAGGAAGGACTTTCGTGCAACAGGAGACCGGAGGTCAGGCCCAGAAAGGAGCAGCCTGATGGCAACCGTTTTCGATCGTCTCAAGGAACTACGAGAGAAGGTAGAGAAGGAGCGACTTCTTGGCGGCCCGAAGCAGGTCGAGAAGCAGCACCAGTCCGGCAAATTGACAGCCCGTGAGAGGGTCGACCTTCTCTTTGACGCCGGAAGCTTCTGCGAGCTGGACATGTTCGTTCGCCATCGATGCACGGATTTCGAGATGGGCGACGCCTCGATTCCCTGCGAGGGCGTGGTCACCGGATATGGAACCGTGAACGGCCGGCCGGTGTGTGCATATTCACAGGACTTCACTTCCAGGGCCGGGTCGCTTGGCGAAATGCACGCGAAGAAGATATGGAAGGTGATGGATCTTGCGGCACGTCTGGGCGTACCGATGGTTGGCCTCAATGATTCAGGAGGCGCTCGCATTCAGGAAGGAATCGACGCTCTGGCAGGATACGGGGGGATATTCTTTCGCAACGCATGCTCTTCAGGTGTGATCCCTCAGATTTCGGCGATAATGGGGCCGACGGCCGGAGGAGCAGTATACTCCCCGGCAATGACCGACTGGGTGTTCATGGTCGAGAAGACCAGCTACATGTTTATCACCGGCCCCGAGGTCATCAAGACAGTGAGCGGCGAAGACATCGACTTCGAGAGCCTCGGCGGCGCCCACGTCCACAACTCCAGGAGCGGAGTGGCTCACTTCGCGTGCGAGAGCGACGCTCGCGCTATCGAGATGATAAAGGAGTTGCTGAGCTATTTGCCCTCCAACAACATGGAGGATCCTCCGCTCGATGTCACGGGGGATGACCCACATCGGACCGACCCGGCGCTCGATTCCATCATTCCCGACGGCGAGCGCCAGAGCTACGATATGCGAGACGTGATCGCTTCCCTGGTGGACAACGGCACCATCTTTGAGCCACACGCCCTCTTTGCCGAGAACATCATAGTGTGCTACGCCCGAATGAACGGCAGGACAGTCGGGATCATCGCCAACCAGCCGAAGTTCCTCGCTGGCAGCCTGGATGTTGATGCCTCCGATAAGGCTACCAGGTTCATCAGGTTCTGCGATGCGTTCAATATCCCGCTGCTCACCATCGTTGACGTACCAGGATACCTTCCCGGTACCGACCAGGAGTGGTCCGGAATAATCAGACATGGCGCCAAGTTGCTGTGGTGCTACTCCGAGGCCACCGTCCCCAAGATAACGCTGATCACCCGAAAGGCATATGGCGGCGCCTATCTAGCGATGTGTTCAAAGGAGTTGGGCGCCGACATGGTGTTCGCTTGGCCAACCGCTGAGATCGCGGTTATGGGTGCTGAAGGAGCTGCCAAGATCATCCATCGCCGCGACATATCGGAGGCAGCCGATCCCGCAGCCAAGACGCAAGAGAAGATCGGTGAATACCGGGAGCTATTCTACAATCCTTACGTTGCCGCAGCCAGAGGACTCGTGGACGAGGTTATAGTGCCGAGTGATTCTCGTCTCAAGATAATCGCCGCCTTGGAGATGCTCTCGACCAAGCGCGAATCCAGACCACCCAAGAAACACGGCAACATTCCCGTGTAGGCAGCCCCTGGGGTCAAACAAATGGACACGATGCTGCGTTCCGACAACGCGAGAAAGCAGAAAGTGGTTGCAGCCGTCATGGCCGGTATTGCTGCCTACATCGACGAGCAGGAGAAGGCCGCCGCGCCTGTGCCCCTGCGGCGAAGGGATGCGGCGCCGACAAGGCTGTGGCCAATACTGGGTCGCGAGGAGATCATGAGGATGAGAACAATGTGGCAGCGGAGACTGGTCTGAGTCATGATGCCGCACCACGAGTTCACACGTGAACCTGAAGGAGGCCCAACTCATGTCAGCAAAAAGCCAAGGCTCTGATTCAAACACAGGAGAGAAAGTGGCAGCGCAGAACACAAAGAACCCCGTCAAGATCTGTGATACCACTTTCCGCGACGGCCATCAGTCGTCGTTCGCCACCCGGATGCGCATGGAGGATATGGAGCCCATCGCGGCTGAGATGGGCAAAGTCGGCTTTTATGCCATCGAGGTCTGGGGTGGAGCCACCTTTGACGTCTGCACCCGATTCCTCAATGAGGACCCTTGGGAAAGGGTGCGTATCTTCAAGCGATTGATGCCCGACACTCCGCTCCAGATGCTTTTGCGCGGCCAGAATCTGGTCGGATACCGCAACTATGCCGACGATGTGGTCAAGGCATTCGTCCATCATTCGGCGGAGGTTGGCATTGACGTATTTCGAGTATTTGACGCCCTCAACGATGAGCGCAACATGCGCGCCTCCTTCGCGGAGATAAAGGAGTGTGGCAAGCACATACAAGCTTGTCTCAGCTTCTCCCTCACGGAGGAGAAGCTAGGCGGACCCGTCTTCACCATCGACTATTTCGTCAACAAGGCCCTTACCTTCCAGGAGATGGGGGCTGACAGCATCTGCATCAAAGACATGGCTGGACTCCTGTCTCCATATGATGCATTCGATCTTGTCACGGCCCTCAAGAAGGCGTTGCACATCCCGGTGCAGTTGCACACCCACTATACAAGCGGAATGGCCTCCATGACCTATCTGAAGGCCATCGAAGCCGGCGTTGACATTATCGATACGAGCCTGGCACCGTTTGCCTTGCGGTCTTCGCAGCCAGCGATCGAGCCCATTGTCGCTGCCCTCAAGGGGACGCCGCGAGATTGTGGGCTTGATCTGAGCCGACTGCTCAAGCTGGGTCAGCACCTGGAGACGATAGCTCCCAAGTACCGCAACTTCTTTGACACGAGCAAGATGGCTGTCATCGACGCCGGAGTCCTGACGCACCAAGTGCCAGGCGGGATGACCACCAACCTCGTCTCACAGCTCAGGGAGGCGGACGCTCTTGACAGACTGCACGAGGTCCATGAAGAGCTACCGCGTACCCGCAAGGAGCTCGGCTATCCTCCTCTGGTCACTCCGACCAGCCAGATTGTGGGTATACAGGCCGTCCAGAATGTCCTTTTCGGCAGGTACAAAATGATCTCAGGCCAGGTGAAGGACTATGCCTACGGGATGTACGGTCGGCCGCCGGCACCCATGGATCCCGAGGTCCAAAAGTTGATTCTGAAAGGGTACGAGCGAGGCGAGGAGCCGATCACTTCGCGTGCCGCCGACATCCTTGAGCCTGAGATGGAGAAGGCAAAGGAGGCGACCAAAGACATCGCCAAAAATATCGGCGACGTTCTTGTCTATGCGATCTACCCGCAGACCGGGATGCGATACTTGCGTTGGAAATACGGGCTTGATCCAGTGCCCGATTCCGTTAACCCCACGACGCTCGAAGACGTGAAGCGGGAGGACGAGCTGATTTCCAAGGCCAAGGCAGGGCTGCTTGTGGAGAAGTCGGAACGGGAGGTCCCTCCCAAAGGGCCAAGCATCAGAACTTTCAAGGTCTTCGTCGGTGATGATTATTACCAGGTGGATGTGGAGCCAACAGGGGACCCGACAATCGCCGGGCCCATTGCCAGTGCTCCCCCCCGGCCTGTGGCGCCTGCACCCTCAACCCAGGCCGCTCCTCCGCCGACCGCCAAGCCTATGTCGACACCGCCGGCGGCCGTGGGCGAGGGGGATGTCGTCGTGGCTGTGCCGATGCCGGGTACCATCATCCGCTACAAGGTCAGTGTGGGGGATCCGGTCAAGGCAGGTGACATCGTGGTCATGCTGGAAGCCATGAAGATGGAGAATGCCATCCCATCCCCTGGCGACGGCGTGGTCAAGGCAGTGAATTTCGCCGCGGGGGCCTCGGTCAAAAAGGGCGATGTGCTTGCAGTCATCTCCAAGGGCTGATAGGCCGACCGGATGCCTGGCGGGACGTGACAGGAGCGAGGCGCTTGATGGCAGCATCTGAGATCACATCCCCAGGTCTTGTTGGGTCGAGCCCACTGTGTCGCTTAGTATCGTAGAGACCAGCCATCGGGAGAAGCGGAAAGGAGGCCGTCACTCATGCGCAGAAGGATCACGGTTGTAGGGGCAGGCAATGTTGGAGCGACGTGCGCCCAGAGGGTAGCGGAGCGTGGATATGCCGATGTCGTGCTCGTCGACATTGTTGAGGGAATGCCGCAGGGCAAGGCGCTGGACATACTGCAGAGCGGGCCCATTATCGGCTTCGACTCGCACGTAGTCGGCACCAACGGATATGAGGAGACCGCGGGGTCGGATATCGTCATCATCACCTCCGGCGTACCTAGAAAGCCGGGGATGAGCAGAGACGACCTTGTGCTCACGAACATGAAGATCGTGAAGGGGGTCACCGAGGAGATCGTCAAACGGTCTCCGAACTGCATAATCGTCGTTGTCGCGAATCCTTTGGATGCCATGGTTCAACTGGCGCTCAAGGTCAGCGGGTTTCATCGCGACCGTGTCATAGGCATGTCGGGTATTCTGGACACGGCGAGGTTCAGGACCTTCCTTGCTATCGAGCTTGATGTCTCCGTCGAGGATGTTGCGGCATATGTGCTGGGTGGACACGGAGACTCCATGATACCGCTGGCCAGGATGGCGACAGTCGGTGGCATTCCTGTCAGTGATTTGCTTCCTCAGGAGACCATTGACAAGATCGTGGAGCGCACGGTGAAGGGAGGCGGCGAAATCGTGGCCTTACTCAAGACTGGGAGCGCTTTCTACGCGCCGTCGGCCGGCGCCGTGCAGATGGTCGACTCGATACTCCTGGACAAGAGGCGAATCCTGCCCTGCGCTGTCTGTCTTCAGGGAGAGTACGGGATCAACGGAACTGTCGTTGGCGTCCCGACAAAGATCGGGAAGAACGGGGTGGAGAAGATCTTCGAGCTCAAACTGACCACGGAGGAGGACTCGGCTCTGAAAGAGTCGGCTGCCGCTGTGGAGGAGCTCGTAGCGATCATGAAGTTGTAGCGAGCGTGTCAGTGAAAGAGATCAAGGCCGCAGATATTGCCAGCAGTGTGGCTGGCCTCTCCAGGGAAGCCAATTTCTTCCTCGGGGACGATGTGCTCGCAGCACTCCGAAAGGCGCGCGGGAACGAGGAGTCCCCTGTAGGCAAGCAGATACTGGATCAGATCCTCGACAACGCTTCCATAGCCGCCACGGAGGAAATGCCTCTATGCCAGGATTGCGGCCTTGCTATAGTGTTCGTCGAGTTGGGACAGGACGTTCACGTTGTGGACGGAGACCTGTATCAGGCAATAGATGAAGGCGTGCGACAGGGGTATGCCGAGGGATACCTGCGAAAGTCGGTCGTTGCGCAGCCCTTCACCTCCAGGGTCAACACCAAGAATAATACGCCAGCCATAGTGCACATCGATGTTGTGCCTGGAGACAAACTGAAGATCACCGTTGCGCCGAAGGGTGGAGGCAGCGAGAACATGAGCCGTTTCACCGTGCTCAAGCCAGCCCAAGGCCGCCAGGGGGTTGTTGACTTCGTGGTCAACGCCGTGGAGGAAGCAGGGAGCAATCCCTGCCCGCCAACTATTGTCGGCGTGGGCATCGGGGGGAGTGCCGAGAAGGCCATGATCATGGCGAAGAGATCTCTGCTTCGGCCGGTCGCTGAGCCGGCCCCGGACCCAGAAGTCGCCGACCTCGAGCGGGAGCTATTGAAGACTATCAACGCATCCGGCGTTGGCCCTGGTGGGGTGGGAGGAAGGATAACGTCGCTCGCTGTGCACGTCGAGACCTTCCCGGCCCACATCGCAAGCCTTCCGGTCGCGGTCAACATTCAGTGCCACAGCGCGCGCCACAAGGAGGTTGTTCTCTAGCATTGCATACCCTGACCATGTAATCAGAGAACGGCATCGATGGAAGTCACACATGACGTCTTGATATTGGGTTCAGGTCTGGCCGGCCTCAGGGCAGCCATTGAGGCCGCTCGAGTAGGAAAAGACCAGCTTGACATAGCCATCGTCTCCCGGGTCCAGCTGATGCGGTCGCATTCGGTTTGCGCCGAGGGGGGGACTGCCGCCGTCCTTCATCCGGAAGATGGGGACAGCCTTGACCTCCACGCCTGGGACACGATAAAGGGGAGCGACTTCCTGGCTGACCAGGATGTAGTCAGGCTTTTCGTTGAGGAGTCACCGAAGGAAGTGATGCAGCTTGACCATTGGGGAATTCCGTGGTCGAGGCGCGCGGACGGCAGCATAGCCCAGAGGCCTTTCGGCGGTCACAGCTATGACCGGGCAACCTATGCCGAGGACAAGACCGGCTTCTTTGAGATGCACACACTGTACGACACGCTTCAGAGCTACAATCGTGTCACCAGATATGACGAATGCTACTGCACCGCTATTCTCATAGATGACGGCGTCTTCCAGGGCATTTCCGTCTGGGATTTGGCTACCGGAGAGTTCTTCCTCATAAGGGCCAAGGCCCTGGTGATTGCCACCGGCGGCGCCTGTCGGATGTACGGATTTACGACGTATTCGCTGACTGCCACCGGTGATGGCATGGCAATGGCGTACCGGGCTGGCCTCCCGCTCAAGGACATGGAATTCATCCAGTTCCACCCTACGGGCCTGATCCCGTCAGGCATACTGATCACGGAAGGCGCGAGAGGAGAGGGCGGATACCTCATCAACAACAAGGGCGAAAGGTTCATGGAGGTGTACGCCCCGTCAAAGATGGAAACGGCTCCGCGAGACATCGTCTCCCGCTCTGAGACGACGGAGATCCTCGAGGGAAGGGGCTTCGACAGACCAGAAGATGGCCTGCACTACTTGCACCTCGACCTGAGGCACCTCGGGGCCGACAGGATCAACGAACGTTTGCCGCTGATCAGAGAGGTTGCCATCAAGTTCGCATTCATCGACCCCATAAAAGAGCCCATCCCCATTCGTCCGGCTGCTCATTATTGCATGGGGGGCATTCACACAGATATAGAGGGGGCCACGTCGGTTGAGGGCGTATGGGTTGCAGGTGAGGCCGGTTGCTCATCATTGCACGGGGCAAATCGACTGGGCTCCAACTCCACGGCTGAGTGCTTGGTCTGGGGCAAGATCACGGGTGAAAAGGCAGCCCTGTATGCCTCGGCAAGAGCGTCATTGCCTCCGTCCAACCCTCAGGGGCTTCAGGAGGAAGAGAGGCGCGTGTTCGGCAAGATCGCAGGCGCCAATGGCAGTGAGGACGTCTTTGCCATACGTACGGAGCTTCAGAGTACCCTCGACCAAATGGCGGGAGTCTATCGGAATGGCACGGAGCTCGACACGGCCTTGAAGACGGTGAGGGAACTCAAGGAGAGAGTCCGTCACGCAAAGCTGTCTGACAAGAGTCGGATCTACAATACGAATCTGATGGCGATACTCGAGACCATGAACCTGATTGATTTGGCGGAAACGGTTGTCGTGGGAGGCATAGCTCGCACGGAATCTAGAGGCGCGCACTCGAGGACCGACTACCCGGTTCGGGACGACGATAACTGGGCTCGTCATACCATGGTCCACTACGACGGCGGAGCAGGGCCACGCCTCGACTATATTCCCGTGAACATCTCCATGTGGCTGCCGGTGGAGAGGAAGTACTGATGGACATGAAGCGCGCACGTGCGCGAACCGGTCATCTGCCGAACCGCTTGGGGGTCAAGGGGTGGGCTTGGGCCGGACGCTACACGCTTGAGAGGTATCTGTACACGCTCCACCGAGTCACCGGACTCGGCCTCTTGCTCTACCTATCAATGCATCTGATTGTCAATGGGCTTCGCCTGGGTGGAGAGGAGCCGTGGACAGACGCAATGGGAGTACTCGGGAGCGGCGGCTTCAAAGCGGGGGAGTATCTTGTCGTGGCGGCCTTCACCATTCATGCTCTGAACGGAGGTAGGCTCATACTTCAGCACCTGGCGTTCACTTTCGGGAAGCCCAAGCCACCGGTGTACCCCTACGTTGATGTGATGCGCAGAAGGCGTTCCCTGACGTGGATAGTCCTCGGCCTGATTGCTGTCGGCCTTGTCTTCGCTCTGATCGAGTTCGTGGTATAGGAGTCCGCCATGAGAGAGACACGTCTCAAGATCTTGCAATACGTCACGGGCGCTGGGCTCTTCATTATTGTGGGCTATCATCTCTGGTTCTCTCAGATGGGGGGAGATGAAGCGACCTCTTGGGAATCCGTCACGGAACGGGCGCAGAGCGCTGGCTGGCTCGTTTTCTACATTCTGCTCCTGGTCTTTGTCATCTACCACGGCCTTCACGGGCTGAGGACCATTGTGCTCGAATTGTCCCTGCCTGACTCCGCGGCTAGGACCCTGGACTGGGTCCTTTTGGCTGTCGGATTGGCGATTCTGGGATATGCCGCCTACATCCCGATCAGTGCCTTCTGAGCTTTCCCGGATGGGAGCCATTGAGGAGTGCCCTATGGAACAAGTCACATTCAAGGTGCAGAGATATGACCCTGACAAGGACATCAAGCCGTACATACAAGAGTTCGTTGTTCCGTCCAAACGCGGCATGACCGTGCTTCAAGGGCTGATCTACATCAAGGAGAACATCGACAACACTCTCTCATTCCGCAGCTCGTGCCGCATGGGCATCTGCGGCTCCTGCGGCGTGCTAGTGAACAGTTTCCCCATGCTAGCCTGTCATACTCCTCTCGAGGAGTTGCACACAGATCGAGTAGAGGTGCGTTCCCTGCCCAACTTCCCGATCGTTCGCGATGTCGTGGCGGATCTTACCCCTCTTTTCGAGAAGCACAGGTCAGTGAAGCCATATGTCATCCGGCCGGACGCCGACCATGCCAGAAGACCCGAGGCAACGCTGCTGCAATCCAAGGAAGAACTGGAGGGCTACGTCCAGTTTGCATACTGCGTGAAATGCGGCCTGTGCATGGCTGCCTGCCCGACCGTAGCCACAGACGCACACTTTCTGGGACCCCAGCCGCTAGGGCAGGCCTACAGATATTGTTCCGATCGCCGGGATCAGGGAGACAACGACAGGTTCAAGGTGGCGGACACGCGTCATGGGGTCTGGCTTTGCCATCTTGCCGGTGCTTGCTCAGAGGCCTGCCCGAAGGGCGTCGACCCGGCCTTCGCGATCCAATTGCTCAAGAGGACGATGGTGGCGAAAAGCCTGGGACTGAGAAAGCCAAGGAAGCCCGCTCTCGTTGTGGAGATTCCTCCGGCCACCAAGCCGAAGATCGAGGTCCCCGAGTTCACCGCGGGTGGACGATAGACTGTGGTTGAAGCCTCTTGGACAGGGAGGGTAGTATGCAGAAGGTCAAGTCCCCGATGACTGCTGACGTCATCGAAAACCTCAGGGCAGGGGATCAGGTGCTGATCAGTGGTATCATATACGTAGCCCGCGATGCGGCCCATAAGCGGATCGTCGAAGCCCTTGACCGGGGGGACAAGCCCCCCTTTGATCTGCAGGGCCAAACTCTCTATTACATGGGGCCGTCGCCGACCAAACCGGGAAAGATCATAGGATCGGCTGGTCCAACGACTAGCGGTCGAATGGACGCCTATACACCCCGGTTGCTCTCAGCCGGGCTAAAGGCCATGATCGGTAAGGGTCTCCGTTCCGCAGCTGTCAAGGAGGCCATACGCGAACAGAGAGCAGTGTACCTTGCAGCTGTCGGTGGTGCGGCGGCACTTATAGCCAGGACGATTGTCAACTCCGAAATAGTTGCGTATGAAGAGCTTGGCGCGGAGGCCATCTTGCGGCTTGAGGTCGAGGACTTCCCCGCCATCGTCATAAACGATTGCCATGGCGGGGACCTTTACCAGGAAGGAAAGGCCCGGTACAAGATCTCCGCTGAGGTGACGAAGCAGTGAATTCCGCCAGGGAGGAGCAGCCAGCGGTCGACCTGGAATGGGATGACAGCCATGTGGTGCCCGAGAGGGTCACCCCCGACCTGACATTCCTCTTCGACAAGATGATTGAGATCACTGTGGGGAAGGTCGACTCAGCAGAGGGCGACATGGTACTCGACATAGGATGCGGACGGGCCGTCGATGCGATCAAGGTAGCTGCCAAGGGGGGGAGCGCCGTAGGCCTCGAGCCGTCAAGGACAATGCTCAGCCACAGCAGGAAGTGCGTGGATGATAGTGGGACGAGCGTATTCTTGGTGCAGGGCCTCGGAGAGACCCTGCCCTTTAGGGCTGGCTCATTTGACTGGGTTATGTGCAAAGGCGCGCTGGATCACTTCCCAGACCCCTACAAGGCAATCGAGGAGATAGCCCGCGTACTCAAGCCGGACGGTAGAGCAGTGATATCCATCGCCAACTTCGAGAGCCTTGGGCATCGTCTTGGGAGAAACGCACACCGGCTGACCGGGTTCCTTCCGCGCAGACATCCCGACAAAAGGCAGGCGTGGGAGACACCACCCGACCATACCTTTAGATTTGATTACCCGTTGATCCGGGAAGTGGCCGGTTCACACCTGGAGATCGAGGAGGCTTTGGGCATCTCTTTTCTGTGGGGAGCCCCACTCTGGGACAAGGTGCTGTCCAGGATGCCCCAGGGAATCGCTTTTGCCATGCTTGGTGTCCTCGACAGAATTGCTCGCCGCGTTCCCAGCATGAGCGACGTGGTATTGGTGAAATGTTGCAGAAAGCCCCTTCGTTCGTAGAGGAGAATTGATGAGAACGCTGCTGGTCAATCCGCCATACCCTTTTCTTGAGTTCCCCATCATACCGATGGGGCTGCTCTATGTCGGGGGCATTCTCGAGCACAACGGCTATGAGGTGCGGGTGCTCGACCTGCTTGTTTCCAAGTACTCGAAGGACAAGATAAGGGTCGCACTTGAGGAATACCAGCCGGATGTCGTGGGCGTGACGGCGGTGACCATGAACTACTACGGTGCCTCCGATATCTTGAAGTACTGCAAGTCAGTGAATCCCGACATCACCACGGTGATTGGCGGCCCTCACGTGACCTTCGCCCCAGTAGAGACTCTCATCGAGGCTCCCTGGATAGACATCGTGGTTAGAGGTGAGGGCGAGCAGACCATGCTGGACATAGTCGGCGGCAAGAAGCTCGACCATATCGATGGCATAGCTTTCAGATCCGATGGGGTGCAGTTGACTCCGGACCGTGCGCTGCTCGAGAACCTCGATGGACTCCCGCAGCCGGCGAGGCACCTCTTCCCTCTATCGCGATACCACGCTCTTGCCTCCCACGCCAGTCTCATTACAGGCAGGGGATGTCCCTTCAACTGCGTCTTCTGCGTCGGATCCAAAATGGGAGGCAGGAGAGCCCGATTCAGGGATCCCAAGCTCGTCGTCGATGAGATCGAGCAATGCCTGGCCAATGGATTCAGGTCAGTCAACTTCGAGGACGATCTTTTCACCCTGAATCACAGGCACGTCCACGCCATTTGCGATGAGATCATGTCCAGGGACCTCAAGTTCCAATGGAGCATCTTTGCCAGGGTCGATACTGTCAACCCGGAGATTCTGCGGAAGCTGAAAACGGCCGGATGCGATTGGCTGAGCTACGGAGTAGAGAGCGGCAACCAGCAGATTCTCGACAAGGTAAAGAAGAAGATCACGCTAGAGAAAGTCAGAGAGGCTGTCAACATGGCACACGACGCTGGCGTGAAGGTTCTGGCTTCATTCATTCTTGGCCTGCCCGGAGAGACAAAGGAAACCATACTTGAGAGCATGGAGTTTGCTCAGGAATTGGGCGTACACTACGGATTCCACGTTCTGGCTCCTTTTCCGGGGACCGAGGTACGCGAGAACGCCGAGGAATACGGTATTGAGATACTCACGAGTGATTGGTCCAAGTACGACGCTAACAGGCCGGTCACCAGGACAGCGGGAGCAAGTCCACAAGACATCACGGATGCCCTGCACAGATACTACAAGGGTCTCAGAATCATCCCAGATGGCCCGGATGAGACCGACCTCGACCGTGCGGAGATGGCAAAATCACAGCGCAGGAGCCCGCTGGCCTGGGCTCTGGTGAATGGCGACGTCATCGAGAATCTCGGCGGTGTGAACTGCAACGGGGATCCGGCTGAAGACCTGGCGAACAGAATAGCGGAGCTGATACCGTACCCGATCCAGCAGATCAGGGAAAACATAAGAAGCTGGGTAGGACACGGGCTTCTCAAGTATGAGTCACAGACTGACCATCTTCTCTGGAGATGGGCCTAGCCTGCCGTCGGTGGCCCCGACGGTTTCCTGACGTAGATGACTAGGCTCTTTGCAAACAGATGATCCAGCAGGTCCTCCAGGCGCCGGAACAGCCGGGGTTTGCCATCTATCTCCCAGGCCAGGAACTTGTGGTATAGGGCGGGAATGCGCGCCTTCTCGTTCCTGACACCAAACAGGCAACGCAACAGCCAATATGGCGTGTGGAAGGCATGCTTATGTCGAATCGCGTACACGGCAAGATGGTTGCGCTTCAACATGTCAAGCAGCTCCCGTTGACGATAGATCCTAATGTGCCCCCCCGGATTTGTGTGGTAGTCCTCCGATAGCTTCCAGTAGATGCTCTCCGGCAAGAAGGCTGGCACGCTCGCTGCCATCGTACCGCCATCCTTCAGGACGCGGACAAGCTCGCGAACTCCCTGTTCGTCATCCAGGATGTGTTCGAGGACTTCTGAACAGATTATCTTGTCAAACGTGCCATCTTTGAAGGGCAATGTCATGGCGTTGCCCTGCATAACAGTCCACTTCTTATCACCGCCGCTCTCACGATCTATCTCCGCGAGCATATACTTGTTCTTCTGCAGCGATTCGAGATCGTAGTCCATGGCCCAGAGCGAGCAGTGGTCAAGCTTGCAAACGTGCCAGCTATGCCTTCCCGACCCGCAGCCGATGTCCAGTATTCGTTCACCCTCGCCTATAGGGAAGATGTCAAAGTCTACCGTCAGCAACTACAGAACCTCCTCATACACCTCAACGGTCTTTCTGGCGGCCACGTCCCAGCTGAAAGCCTCCTCAATCCTCTTGCGCGCTGCTTCCCCCATTCTCTGTCTGAGTGGCCTGTCCGCGAGCAGCCTGCCAATTTCGGCCGCGAGAGCAACCGGGTCCCCCGGTGGTACGAGCACGCCAGCTCCGTTGTCCCCGACGACCTCCGGAAGCGCGCCCGCCCTAGTGGCAATCACTGGAGTACCACAGGACATCGCCTCAGCACATGGCAGGCCAAAGCCCTCATAAACGGAAGCCGTGACCGCTATCTCAGATACGGAATAGCGCCTCACGAGCTCATCCACCGCCAGCCGTCCGGTGAAGGTGACCCTGTCCTCCAGGCCATGTTCCTGCACCAGCCTTGGAGCGTATCTCGTGTGATCTCCGCGCCTATCCACGATGCTCAGCTTGACATCAACATCATCCTTCAACAGCTGGATTGCCTTCAGCAGGTAGATGATGCCTTTCTTTCTATCCTCTGTGTTGCCCACCATGACAACACTGTTTGGCTCCTTCTCGATACCTTGGAGCTGACTGAAGACGCTCGTGTCGATGCCGTTGGGGACCACCCTGACCTTGGACTGGGGAAGCTTGAATACGCGCATGGTGTCCCGCGCCGCGATTTCAGAGACCGTTATCACTCGATCCATCCGCTTCGCCACCGCGTGCTGCATGACAAGGAACGAATAGAACTTCATGCGTCTCCACTTGCTCACGAACCTTCTCGCCTGGGCCAGGTCGGCCTTCATGTCGATGTAGATTGGATGATGTATCGTCGCAACGACCGGCACTCCCAGATTCTTGGCCAGGAACAAACCGTGGCCCAGAGTCTGATTGTCATGGATTATGTCAATCTTGTATTGCGATACTATCTCTCGAAGCCTCCGGTATGCTCTCATAGAGAAGGTGAAAATCTCGGGGAACATACCAAGGCGCATTGCCGCTACCTCATAGAAATTCAGCGGCGTGAAGAGGCGCCAGGGGCTACCAAGTGACGACAAGGCGTTTGTCTCATACAGGTTGAGGCCATCGACCTTGTGCAGCGTGACCCCATCGGGCGCGGACGCGTACGGAGGGCCCGTCAGTATGTGAACGTCGTGGCCCAGATCGCGGAGAGCCTTCGCCAGATAGTAGACGTAGACCCCCTGCCCGCCGCAGTACATATTGCCCCTGTAGGTCAGCAGGCAAACTCTCATCGACGCCCCTCGCCCGACAACGGTCGCGTTGTGGGCACGCTATCATGACCTGAATCTACTGACGGCCGACGGGGCCAATTCGCCTGCGAGACAAACCGGTATGGGAGACACAACATAACGCCGTGGGGCCCTCTGGGGAGAGGAAGGGGAATTGGCGGGATAAGGGTACCACAAGCCACGACGCCCATTATACCAGAAGGATGCAAGATGATGAAGTTCCGTGAGGTAGCCCAGCAACGACCACGAGGGGGATTCGAGCGCACAGACCGGCGCTAGAGACGTAGGCTCCCCGCCTCCACCGGCTGCCTCTGGGACCCATCCCTCAGAATCTGTAGAAGAGCCACGGCGAGCCGATGCTTGCAGGGATGCCCATGGCCATGTTGCGAGTAGTCGGCGCAGTCACACTGGCCGTCATGGATCTCGTACCACCTGAGACCATCCTCCGACATCACCCGGCAACGATTCGGCTCCATTTCTACGATATGGCGGAGAAGAGGAAAATCCGACCTCTCTACTAGTTCAGTACTATTCTCTCAGCCGCCACCACCGGAAGGTACTATTGCGCACTCGGCCGGAGGCATGCTAGTGTAGTGTCTCTAACACTTCGTTAGCTCGCTTGACCTTGGAAAGAATAGTTGACACAGAAGCCGTCCAGACGAATGGTTTAGGGTCAGCGTTGTTTGCCTCAAGGTATTCCATGATAGCCGCGACTAGGGCGTCAG
>JAZFSU010000164.1:0-2975 GCA_036446335.1 Dehalococcoidia bacterium
TCTCCCGAGATCAAGAACTCCCCAAGGTACGACGAATACCTGAAGGTCCTGGAAACAGGGGAGCCGTGCTATGCCGAGGTCGTCTCGCACCATCCGCAACTCGGCGAGAAGCGCCACAGCGTCAAGGCATTCAAGGTTGGAGACGGCCTCGGCATGATAGTCAGCGACATCACCGAGCCCAAGCGGGTAGAGGAGGTGCTGCTGGAGTCGGAGCAGAAATACCGTTCTCTCTTTGATAATATGCTCATCGGCTTCGCCCATTGCCAGATTCTACTCGATGAAGATAATCGACCGACAGACTTTGTCTACCTGGAAGTCAATGACGCCTTCGAGCGATTGACCGGATTGAAAAGAGAGGCTGTACTGGGTAAGAAGGTTACAGAGGCGATACCGGGCATCAAAGAAGCGCATCCTGAACTGTTTGACATTTACGGCAGGGTTGCTTTGACGGGAATGGGGGAAGACTTTGATATTCACCTTGAGCCATTAGATACATGGTTGTCTATTTCTGTATACTGCCCAAAGAAGGGATATTTTGTTGCTGTCTTTGGAAATATCACAGAAAGAAAGATAGGAGAGAAAGAATTAGAGAACATATTTAACCTATCTGCAGACATGATAGCTGTTTGCACTACTGAAGGAAAATTCCTCAGAGTTAGTCCCGCTTGGAAAGATGTTCTGGGTTATACGACTGATGAGATTCTTGAGTTAGGCTGGGCTAGACTCGTCCACCCCGACGATGCGGGACGTACAGACAATGAAGTAGCGCAACAGTTGCATGGCAAACCAGTTATGGGTTTTATCAATCGATTTAGATGCAAAGATGGTACATATAAAACATTTGAGTGGCGGGCAACACCAGCTGAAAAGGGTATTGTTTATGCTACAGCTCGTGATATCACCGAGCGCTGGCAGGCGGAGGAACTGCAGCGAAAGTCGACCCACGATCTTGGAGAACGGGTCAAGGAGCTGAACTGCCTCTACGGCGTCTCTGCCCTCGCCGAGAATGCGGAGATCTCCACGGAGGAAATGCTTGACGGCATTGTTGCTCTCCTTCCTCCGGGGTGGCAGTACCCGGAGATCACTTGTGGTCGAATCATCATTTGGGGTCAGGAATTCAAGACGGGCAATTTCGCGGATACGGAGTGGATCCAAGCCAGTCACGTCACCGTCCATGGTGTTGTGGTCGGCACTGTGGAGGTCTGCTACCTCGAGGAGAAGCAGGAACTCGACGAGGGACCTTTCCTGAAGGAGGAGCGGAACCTCATCAACGCCGTTGCCGAACAAGTCGGAAAGACAATCGAGCGCAGGCGGGCGGAGGAGGCGCTCAAGCAGTATTCGGAGAGGCTGGAGGAGATGGTGGAGCAGCGCACGAAGGAGCTCCGCGCAGCCCAGGAGCAGCTGATCCTCAAGGAGAAGCTGGCCACACTGGGGCAACTTGCGGGCGGCGTGGGGCACGAATTGCGCAACCCCCTGGGGGCCATCAAGAACGCCGTCTATTTCCTCAACATGGTCATGGAGGAGCCTGAACGGGATGTGAAGGAGACCCTGGATATCCTGAACAGAGAGGTGGCGACATCCGAGCGCATCATAAGCAGCCTCTTCGACTTCGGCCGCGAGAAGCCCCCCAACCAGGCCAAGGTCGATCTGAATGAAGTCATCCAGGCAGTGCTCTCACGCTTCGAAATTCCGGGAAACGTGGAGGTCGCCAGCCAGTTGGGAGAGGATCTCCCGGTGATCCTGGCCGACCCGGGCCAGCTGAACCAGGTGTTCCTGAATATCGTCCTCAACGCGGTTCAGGCCATGCCGGGGGGCGGCCGGCTACACATAAAGTCGGAAGAGTCCGGGCCGGGCTGGGTGGCAGTCTCCTTCACGGATACGGGGGCGGGCATGGCCGCGGAGACCCTTCTGAGGGTCTTCGAGCCGCTCTTCACCACCAAGGCCAAGGGGATTGGCCTTGGCCTGGCCCACTCCAGGACCCTGGTCGAAGGACACAGCGGCACCATAGGTGTTCAGAGTGAATTGGGAAGAGGAAGCACCTTCACCGTCAGGCTGCCAACGAGTCGGCGGACCGCCATCGGAGGAGTCGAAGGCGGCAGACCCGAAGGAAACGATGGAGAGGTAGACAGGTGACCAAGGAGAACAAAGCCAGCATCCTGATAGTGGACGACAATGCCAGCCTTTGCAGGACAATGTCTCTCGTCCTCGAGCGCAGGGGCTATGATGTCACCACCGCAAGAGAAGGCATGGAGGCCATCGAAACGGTCACCGAGAGGGCCTTCGACATGATCTTCATGGATATCAAAATGCCGGTCATGGACGGCGTCGACACCTACAAGAGGGTCAAGAAGATCAGGCCGGACGCTGTAGTTATGATGATGACAGGGTACGCGGTCGAAGACCTGGTCCAGGAAGCGCTACGAGAAGGGGCCTACGGCGTGATCTACAAGCCCCTTGACATGGACAAGATAGCCGTTCTCATCGAGAAGGCGAGAGAGACCGGCGGGGGAGCGTTCATCCTGGTCGTTGACGACGATCCGGGAGCATGCACCACGATCAAGAACATACTAGTCAGGAAGGGATTCGAGGTCTCCACTGCCCATACCAGCGAAGAGGCAATCACCCGTGCGCGAGAGAGACGGCATGAGATAGTGCTCATTGACGTGAATCTGCCCACCCTGAACGGCCTGGAAACATATCTGGCCATCCGAGAGATCAATCCGGAAGCGACTGCTATCATGATGACCGCCTACCGGCAGGAGGTCGGACACATCGTGCAGGAAGCCCTGGAGAACAACGCATATACTTGCCTCTACAAACCGCTGGATATGGCCGGCGTACTCGAGATCATCGACGGCATCCTGACAAGGCGACAAGAACCCCGGGGGGTGTGAGATGGAAGGCAAAGAGAGCATCCTGATCGTTGACGACGATGAGAGCACCCGCATGAGCCTGTCGCGCATATTCGAGAAGAC
>JAZFSU010000165.1:0-2726 GCA_036446335.1 Dehalococcoidia bacterium
AGGCCCCCCTGACTGCATACAGTTCTTTTTGCTTCAAGTCACTTCATTTCCCCCTTGCCGGATTTCCAGCTCCTCTCCACTCGACTGACAGCTATTTTACCACACAGGCTGCCGATTGTCCAGCCCAACCAGCACTCACAATACGGTTCATTTCAGCAACATGTTACCCTTTTATTACCTTATTTTACTTTTCCGCCCAATTGCATTGGATCACTTCAAGTTGACGCCCAATAATCCAGCGCTTGAACGGGAGACCCGGGGCCCATGATTTCATATCATAGTATCAGCATCGCGTCACCGAAGCTGTAGAAACGGTACCCGAGGCGAATCGCTTCCATGTAGGCCCCGAGCACGGGTTCCTTCCCCGCGAAGGCACACACCAGCATCAGCAGGGTGGAGCGGGG
Source organism: Dehalococcoidia bacterium (assembly GCA_036446335.1). Taxonomy (GTDB): domain Bacteria; phylum Chloroflexota; class Dehalococcoidia; order SZUA-161; family SZUA-161; genus JAZFSU01. The sequence continues at coordinate 405 of JAZFSU010000165.1, forward strand.
CAAGTGGAAATTCGTGATCAGGGCGTCCACGATCCTGAAGCGGTGGCCCGGCAGGATGAACAGATCCGTCCACCCGACAAAAGGCGTCACTCCGTCACCGCCCAATCCAGCCGCGTGCTCGACCACCCTCACAGCGCTCGTGCCGACACACACGACCCGCCTTCCTTCTGCCTTTGCACGGTTGAGCTCCCCGGCCGCTTCAACTCCAAGCTCACAGTATTCGCTATGTATTTTGTGCTCCTGCGGATCGTCCACTTTCACAGGACGAAAGGAATCCAACGCCAGGTGCAGAGTGACGAACACGAAACGGACATCGTTGTCCCTGAGACGGCCCATGAGCCGGGAAGTGAAGTGCAGCCCCGCTGTGGGGGCCGCGACGCTGCCCTTCGTCCTGGCGTAGACCGTCTGGTACCGCTCGGAGTCATTCAAAGGAAGGTGAATATAGGGAGGCAGGGGCACTGCCCCGGCTCCTTCCAACGCCTCCTCGTCAGCCAACTCAACTATGAAAGTGCCGGCCTCATTCTTGGCCATCACCTGCGCCTCGATAGCGGGCTCAGACCCGATCACAACCTTCGTGCCCTCTTTGAGCCGGCGTCCGGGCTTCGCCAGCGTCTCCCACACACCTTGATCCAAGCGCCGCAAGAGAAGAAGCTCCACCTTCCCCCCCCCATTGACCTTGTGCCCCACGAGCCGCGCTGGAATCACCCGGCTATCGTTGCAGACCACAAGATCACCCGGTCGAAGATAGTCAACGATTTCGTCGAAACGGCGATGCTCCAGCAAGCCAGTGCCTCGCGACATCACCAGGAGGCGGGAGTGATCGCGAGGCTCAAACCCACTCTGTGCAATTCGTTCGACGGGCAGAGTATAATCGAAATCCGCGGTTCTCATCTCTGTCCTAAGATTATAGGCAGGCCCCGCTGTCTGTGTCGAGCGCAGCCAAGTGGTTGATTTCACCACTGAATCCTGATATAGTCATATGGTCTGCGAAAAAATGGAAAAGATCGAACTAAAAGCTGCGACCAGGGATACGCTAGGCAAGAAAGTCAGGTTCTTGCGGCGTGAAGGCGTCACCCCCGCAAACGTCTACGGGCACAACGTCAAGTCAACTGCGTTGCAGATAGAGACCGCGCTCCTCAAGCGGACCATCGCCACGGCCGGCACGAGCAGCCTGATAGCTCTCAAGATCGACGGTGAGAAGAGCCCCAGAATGGTCCTGATTCGGGGATACCAACGGCATCCGTTGCGCGGTGACCTGCTCCACACCGACTTCTACCAGGTGAAGATGGCTGAGAAGATCAAGGTCGAGGTACCTCTGTCTCTAGTCGGCGAGTCGCCAGCCGTGGCAGACCTTGACGGGATTATGCTGCAGGACTTGAGTTCTGTGGAAGTAGAATGCTTGCCTGCCGACATCCCTCACCTGATCGAGGTCGACCTGTCCGCGCTGGAGAAGATCGACCAGTCGATCCATGTGACGGACCTGACCGTCGGCAAAAGTGTTACCATCTTGACCGACCCTGAGAAGGTAGTCGTGATAATCACCAGTCGCCGGGTGGAGGCGGCGGAGGCGGCGGAGGGAGTGCCCGAGGCCGGGGCAGCCGCTGAGGCGGCCGGAGAGGCTGCGGCGGAAGAACCTTCGTCGGACTAGACCGGCGGGATCAAGACGTGTCCTTGCCACCGAGCATGCTCCCGATGAACTCCCGCTGACCACGCAGGAACTCCTCCCCAGATACAGCGCGCTTTCCTTCCAGTTGAATGCTCACGAGCCCCAGAGTTCCATCGCCGGTCCCCACACCTACGACAGTGATCTGGCTAGCCGGAATAGTTACGACGCGTCCTGGCTCCAGCTCACGGCTGTCGGCCAAGGGAACCGCTTCCAATATCTTCAGCACCTTTCCGTTCCACCATGTATAGCACCCCGGCCATGGCTGGAAAGCCCGTACCCGGCGCCAGATCTCGGTCGCGCCAAGACTCCAGTCAATGATGCCATCCTCCTTGGCAAATGTCTTGGTGTAGCTGGCGCTGCTTTCCTCCTGCGGCTGTGGAGTGAGGGCGCGGTCAAACCACTTAGGCAGGGTCTCCACAAGCAGCCGGGCACCAGCGTGAGCCAGCTTGGCACTGAGAGACTGCGTCGTGTCCTGCGGCTCAATGTCAGCCGCGAGTTGAGACAACGTGGGCCCCGTGTCCATTCCGGCATCGAGCAGCATGATGGTGACTCCCGTCCGGTCGTCCCCCCCCAGGATCGAGGACGCGATGGGGGTGGCCCCCCTGTACCTGGGGAGAAGCGAGGGATGGATATTGAGGCAGCCGAACTCAGGGATA
>JAZFSU010000166.1:0-4084 GCA_036446335.1 Dehalococcoidia bacterium
TTCTTGCTGACGTCTCTGGGTATTGAATAAAGCTGTTCAAAGACAGCTCCTCCATCGGAGCCTTCTCTTGAAATGAAAATGCCGCCTGCGGAACAATTCAGTTTCCTCAGAAACGTCGACAGACTTGACTTCAACATTTCACGCAAGTCCAGGCTTGCGCCAATTGACATAGCGATCTCGTAGAATATCTGAATGTGTTCGACTGACGTTTGCATCAATCCCCCAACACTCCTATAACTGATGTCTTGTTATAGAATTCCAGGTAATCCTTACCGCTGTTGGCAATTTCACCCAAAGTCAGAGCCCCGATGAGAGGTGTTGCTTCCCTGGAAACAGCGTCTAGTTCCTGACGGAACTCATCTTCCAGAAAAAGTACCCTCGAGATACAATCCATGAACAAGATGGTCTTATTGGCCGATTTAGTCTTGAATGCATTCTCGCCAAGAGTGCGAGCTCTACGCGCGGCGTCAACCAAAGAAGAGACATCACCGGTCAAGATGGCAACATAGGCTCCCTGCGGAACTTCCCCAACACATGTTAGAGAATCGTCTTCTCCAAGAACAAACGGGTCTCGCACAATTCTCTCTGTTCCAAGCTTACTGATGCCAAACGGGTAGCGCTTGGCAATATCAAGGAAATTACCTTCCCTGAAGACTTCATTCGAATGGCTCTCCACCACTTCTCGATAGACTTGAAATGCCGGTCGAAAATCCAGTGTCTTGATGACGTTTCTATCAGACTCGGTAACCTTGTACGGGCCGCTTATTTCTTCCCATCCATGACTGACACCAACCCCACTATCCATATCCACCATGGCAAGCAGGGCACTGTCCTGAATCAAGCCTTCATTGGTAAACAAGCAAGGTTTTTGCACAAAACTCAAGGAGCCGGCCCCTCCGCCTATGTAGTTGAATTCTGACCCGAATGCATTGAACAAACTGTCGACTAATGCACCTATTCTTCTTGAAATTCCATCAACGAATACAAACATTGTTTTGGTCTTGCCTGTTTCTGGAATTTATTCATCGATGGCGTCATCATAGTCCACAGACACATCGCTTAGATTCTGAATGATATGGATGTCGGGCTCCGTGGACATTCCGGCAACAATTGTCCCCTTTTCCAATCTTTCCTTCCCATGGATTATTGCTGGGAAAATACCACCGAATAAAGGTACCGGGACCCCCTTCAGTCTTTCATCCAGGTCATCTGGCACGAAACCATTGGCATCGCAAGCCAGAATCAAGAGTCCCTTGACGGTCTGATCGGCCACAATGTCGGTGATGATGCTATTGAGACCTTCAACTGTGCCGCTTTCATCAACTTTGATGATCACTATTTCCCTCCAACCCGGATGAGCCGGTGACTTCGAGAATCCTCGAATTTGCGAACCTTACAACTGCGGTGGACCCGATCCTCAGGACAGCTTAGAGGCCTTGCTGAGGTTGGGTCCTGCTGTCCTCAAGGGGTCCGGTGTCAGGGATTGTACCTTGCCCCCATCGGCAGCTTCTATTTGGCCCGAGGCAAGTACCCCGGCAGGGGTCCGGTTGCCCACGGCCTGCTGGGTGACGTGCCCCCCTCAAACGGCACCAGTTTTCGGGGTGAAGGTCATGTTGCTGACAGCTCACTCCAGGATGCCGCCTGGCCTGGCGTTGGACGGCTGCTGTTCCAGTCTGCCTGATTCTAACTTTTCGAGGTCAAAGACGTCGTCCATAAGAGCCAGAGGCTTGGTGATGTATCCGCAAGCGCCCACGCCCCTGCCCAGTTCTTTGTTCAACTCGAAATCCGGGGACGTAAACATGATCACGGGGATATCTCGCGTCGCACGATCCGCCTTTATCGCACGGCATGCGCTGTAGCCGTCCATCCGCGGCATCACGATGTCCATCAGGATGACGTCCGGTTTCCTGGCTCTGGCGAGCTCGACACCCTGCTCGCCATCGGTAGCCTCGACAGTTGTGTAGCCGACTGCGTGCAGCAGGCTCTGTGTCACTCTCATACTCCTGGCGTCATCCTCGACGATCAGTACTACTCTTGACATCTCCTGCTCCTTTGGCAATGCTGTTGAGTCAGGCTCGCGTTTCGCTGTAGTTCACCGGTGGCGGGCCGGCCTGGTCTCAGATGGGCAACGTGAAGACAAACCCGCTCCCCCTTGCCCGAGCCTTCGCTTTCCCCCCACATTCTGCCACCGTGCATCTCCACGATCTGCCTCGTCAACGGCAGACCAGGACCCTGGCAGGCGCATGTCTTCCGGCCGCGATACCGATGGAGTGCGATGTCCAACTGCTCCATTTATCGTTCCGAACACTGCTCTCACCTTGTTCCGCCTTCGGGTCAATCATAGCGGCAGGATGAGGAACAACGTGTAAACACTCCGAATATGGTTGTAAACATTGTGTGAATACGATCTGGTGGTACGGAGAGAGTACCGCTTGGCCTGTCCCCTCAGGTTGCGCGCTTGTGTCTGCCGCCCGGATCAGGGAGCGGCGACGAACTTGTAGCCGACACCAGGCACATTGATGATGTGCTTGGGGATGGCCGGCTCACGCTCAAGCTTGGCACGTAGCCGACGCACAAACACACGCAAGTACTCCGTTTTCTCGGAGTGCTCAGGGCCCCACACTCGGTTCAAGAGCTGAGCATGGGTGAGGACCTTGTTCGCGTTGAGGACCAACTCCATGAGGAGACTGTACTCAGTCGGCGTCAACTTGACCTCACTATCGCCGACCGTCACCCGTCTTTCTGCAAAGTTGACGATGATGTCTCCGCTGCGGAAGGAAGGCGGCGCAGGCAAGGCACTTGCCGTCTTGCTGCGGCGAAAGACGACCCTGACTCGTGCATGCAACTCCTGGGCCCTAACCGGTTTCGTAACATGGTCGTCAGCGCTAAGGTCGAGCGATCGCAGTTTGTTTTCCTCACCGACGCGGGCGCTCACCATGATGACTGGCGTCTGAGCCAACTCACGAATACGACGGCGCACTCTGGATTCGTCCATTCCCGGCATCACGATATCCAGGATCACCAGGTCGGGCAACTCCATCTCGACGACCGTGAGCGCCTCAGAGCCTTCTACCGCCGCGTCGACCTCATGTCCGTCGTCTTCGAGATTCGCTTGCAGGTACTTCCTGATACCGGGTTCGTCGTCGACTGTAAAAATGCGCGCCTTGACCACGAGTACGTCTCCTGTTCCGCTTCGATGCCACCCGCCATCTTTCGCGGCTGGTGACGCTTCGCCGGGTCCTGTGGCTAGTCTCTTCTGAGGACCCGGATTAGTGACTCTCTGAATTCCTCAACGTAGGAGATGGGGTTCTGTAGTTCTAAAGGCAGCACTGACATCACGGCCTTGCCGTGGCCAGGTTGGCTGGCGGCGATCCGCTGCAGTAGTCCATGTTCTCCGGACGAGGCCATAGCCGGTTCGTCGCACTGGCCATGCATTCGCTCGGTGTGTTCCGTGATGCCATCTCTCCTCTTGGCTTGCGACTGCCTCTTCTGAGGAAGTCGCCACCATGACTGAATTGCCCTCCGCACCTTCCGAAGCACTTCCTCCCGTTCGAATGGTTTCGTGATATAGTCGAGAGCACCCATCTTCATTGCCTCGACAATAGACGAATCATCAATGACGGCGGTCACCATGATGATGTAGACCCCCGGCTGATCCTGGGAGAGCCGCGCCAGTGCTTCCATTCCCGACATGCCCGGCATCTTGTCGTCGAGTGTCATGACCTGTGGAGACTCCTCAGACAGCTTTAACAGGGCCTCCTCACCGTCCGATGCGGTGATGACATGATAGCCTTCATCGGTGAGAATCTGCTTCAGAAGTTCGCAGACCGATTCCTCATCGTCGACTACCAGTATCTTCTCCCGTGCCTGCATCATGTCATCTCACGAGAGCTTCCCGCGTGGCTGTTTTCAATTCGTCGGGCCTTGAACGGCTTCGGCAGGAATGGCCGGCCCGACTGAGACCGAGAGAGCGATAGTGAGCAGGTGTTCGTTGCTTGTCGCCCGCTCATATCGAGCCAACCGGGTGACCATGGATTGAGGAGTGACTGCTGCTGTCACGGGACATCGCTCACTGCCGATTGGC
>JAZFSU010000167.1:0-8066 GCA_036446335.1 Dehalococcoidia bacterium
ACCTCGTCGGGTCAAACCAAGCCCAGACCACCCGTGGAGACGTGGGGCATACCGAGCCCCAAATAGCCTTACTGACAAACTCACTGAACAATTAGACTGACATATTCACTGGACAGCAACATGGCTTCGGGGTGGGCAGGCTCGGCAGGAAGATAGGTCCATCCGGATGTGGTTGTGATCCAGGGGCTTGCAGAGGCCGGGCTCCAATGCTAGATTCTCTTCATATCGAAGAAGGGATCGATGGTGCCGCCTCTGCCGCGTGCAACGTCTGTAGCTAGTATGTTGCCGCTGCCGGCATCGATCCTGAGTTGAAACCTGACGATGTTACCTGTGATGTCGTGACCTTTGACCATCTGGTTGCGTCTTCCCAGCAGCCTGTTGAGCAGTCCTTTTCGGGTGACGATCATCCATCGACTCAACGTTTCAGTGGCTATTGCCTGCACCTGGTAAGATAGGCGCTCCAGCTTGACGTACTTGAACTCTATCTTCACTGACTCGACCTCGACCGACTCGTCACTGGCTGAGCAGTGCCTTTCTTTCATCTCCTGCCGGATGAATTGCTCGGCGATCGCTCGAGCTTCTTTGATGTCCAACATGTGACTTCTCGAATGCCCCGTGAGTTCTTCCAGCCTGCGCCTGACAACAATCATATGTTGCGGCAACCTTGTGTCAAGGTCTCTCGGAGTGCGAGGAGGCGGCAATGACCGGTCCAATGCCAACAGCGATGTGAACCAGACTGAATCTGAGCTTCCCTGCGGTACTCGTCGATGCTTTGGGTCTGAGTTGGGGCTGGCTCTTGCCACCGGGGAACGCGCACACGGCTGAGCGATCGGAGTCATCGTCGAGCGTCTGGGGGATGCCTGCTCGGGGCTGCAAGTCTCTCTCTGACCCTGCGGTGTGCCTGGGCTGATGCCTAGCTTGCAGCCGGATTCTTGGGTGGCAACTGAGCCTGTGGCACCTGCTCTTTTCCGTGGTTGCCGTCGTGGCCGGCCTGAATTGATATCCAGCCGTTGCGCACGGCGAGCATGACCGCGTGGGCCCTGTCGTTGGCGTTCAGCTTCCGCAGGATGGCACTGACGTGATTCTTGATGGTCTGCTCGCTGATGCCAAGGATGTTGGCGATTCGCTTGTTGGAGTTGCCCTCGGCGATGTGGTTCAGGATCTGGATCTCTTTCGCCGTGAGCGGAGTCGTTATGTCTTCGACTGCTCTGCCCATCGACGCCATGTCCTGGAATTGCCGCAGGACGCGCCAGGCAACTCTTGGCCTGATGCTGACGCTGTCATTTATGGGATACTCGCCGGCTGAAGCCCGTCTCATTATGTCAATCAACTCTGGTGGAGTGATGTTCTTGCTTCTGAGATATGCCACGGCTCCCGTCTTGATGACTTCGAACAACTCTTCGTCGTCGTCATCGGGGTTCGTGCTCAACATCACTACCTTGGTGCCTGGGAAATTGCGGGATATCTTCTTGCACAAGTCGAGCCCCTTGAGGAAGGGGTACCCGATGTCCAGCAATACGATATCAGGTGAGTTGGCTGCCACGTGCCTCATTGCCTCTTCGCCATCCTCACCCGGCTCGCACTCCAGGACGTCCAGGATATCCGGGCTGTTCTCTTGAGCGAGCGCCTGTTTCACGCCTGCTCGGAAGAACGGCTGGCTGTCGATTATCATCACTATTACTCTGCGCATGATTCACCTGCAATATTAGTGTAGTGTGTCTATGCCTGGCTCGTGTTGACTGCATCCGGTTCAATCGGCTCAGCTTTGCTCTGGAGAATGCTGACGATATCCTCTCGTTTGAACCTTCTGTCACCTCGAGGCCCGATACGATATGCCCTGATGATGCCCTGGTCGCTCCACCTTCGTAGCGTGTTGCTATGTACGTGGAGAATCTGGCTTACTTCCCTGATTGTGAGCATCGCCCCGTCTTGGATGTTCGTAGCCACAATATGTTCTCCGTTCATCGCCAATGTACCTGGCTACCACTATAAGCTACCCTACTCCACCCTTCAATCACCCAATCGGGCTAATTCGGCAAGAAAATAGTCATGTGAAGGAAGTACACGTATAAGGAGATAGTGTAGCCTTATGATAGCTTGGCTCATCAGTGGCCCCCGGTGGTGCCGACTAGCTCCCTGCGCCCAGCATTCGTCCACTCTGCTGAGGTAGACCGTCGCCTTGTGCCAGGGACAAGGTTCTCCTGCAACGCCTGGGACATACGGTGCACGTCTTTCAAACGATGGCCGAACGCTGGATCCAAGGGGGCGCATGGGTGCGACTTCGGTGGCCACACCGTCGATGGCAATGGCCGCTGTACTGCCCGACGGTCATGGCCTTGGCTGCGCCTGCAGCTGCGGCTTGCCCTTTGGTACAGTGAGACCAGCAAGAGGTCATGCTACGGATGTACTGGCTGACTGGCCTGCCCGGCAGGACGATAGTCATGCTACGAATGTACCAGATCGGGGGGCAACTACAGCTAACTGATAGGGAAGGGAAGTTGACACCTGCCGCACGTGCGGGATACACTCGATAGTAGGCGAAGGCACTGCACTGAGTGCCAGGAGTCTGCCATGTGAGGGTGCGACGATCCATCAGCCGTAACTGGTCACTTGGCTGGTGGGGAGCGAGTAGTGAAACCGACCCTTTTGGGTCGGTTTTTTGTCTCTGGCATCGACAGCAAGATCCGGAAAGGGGACGAAGCCATAATGAGGACAGCACTGGTCGTAGTAGCAGCTCTGGCAATCGTCCTGGGGACAGGGCATGCAGCTCGAGCTGAATCGCCGACCTTCACGATAGAGGTCAACTGGATTCAGGGAGACGGCGGGACTGGAGGGCCACCGTACGTGAGTCCCGTGAGCTTGGGTGGAACGGCTTCTGCCACCAGCTTCCCGGGTCAGCTCGACCAATACCAGGTACAGGTTGACTGGGGTGACGGCTCAATCGAGCCCACTTCCACGATCGCTTTTGTGCAGTCAGGCAAAGGCTTCTCCGGCACTTGGAGTGGCGATGCAGGGCATAGCTACGCATCGTCCGGCCAATACACCATTATCGTGAAACTATACCATGGCAGGCCACCCGGTAGTGAGAGCGGCCTTGCGCAGGCGCAAGTGCAGGTGGTTCTTGCTATTAACAGCGATCCGGTGACCGCTAGTGATATCGCCACGACCGACGAGGACTCTCCCGTGACGATCGATGTCCTGGCAAACGATACAGATATCGATGGCGACGTTCTACGCGTGTCGTCAGTGACGCAGGGCAACAACGGCTCTGTTATGATCGATCCCGGCGACACTGTTACCTACAGTCCGATCGGTGACTATTATGGTCCGGACAGCTTCACCTACACTGTGGACGATGGGAATGGGGGCACCGCTACAGACTCGGTGACCGTCAGCGTGAGCGCAGTGAACGATGCCCCGATCGCCGCTGACGACACTGCCACGACTGACTGGAACACAGCGGTGACCATCGATGTTCTGGCCAACGACAGTGATGTTGACGGTGACACTATCGAGGCCGTTCAGGACAGCGGCCCCTCCAACGGCGCAGTAACGCTCGAGTCCGATAGGTCCTTTACGTATGCGCCGGATTCGGGGTTCAGCGGCAGCGACAGCTTCACATATCATGCAAATGACGGCGGAGCGGATTCCAGCGTTGCCACGGTGACAGTCTTTGTGGCAGCTGGCCCGGAACCCACACCGGAGCCCACGCCAGGGCCTACATCGGAACCCACGCCGGAACCCACGCCGGGACCCAGCCCGGAACCTTCGCCCGGCCCTACACCGGGACCCACGGCCCCGCCCGTGCCGCCGGTCCCGCCAGTTTTTCCATCTCCGACTCCAACGCTATCGCCGGAGCCGGGACCAGACCCTACTCCAACGCCGACACCTGTTGTGCCGACGTCCTCTCCCACACCAACGCCTACGCCAACGCCCAGTTCTGCGCCTGTGCTGACCCTATCCCCGTTCCTGGTGGCTGTCGATGTGATACAGGCGTTCGACACGATGAAGGTCGGCCAGAGCCAACATTATGTTGCTGAGGGGACCTTCTCAGATGGCAGCGTCGCACGTATCACTTGGCTGGTGTCCTGGACAAGCGATCGTGTGGTGGCGACCATCGACAATGGCCTGGGTACGGCTGTTGGATCCGGCACGACCGAGATAACGGCGACGCTTGGTCCGATCACGAGCGATCCGGTGACATTGACTGTCACTGACGATCTTGGTTCTGTTGTGGTGGTGTCGATTGAGGTATCGCCGGATAGCGCGTCGATAGTTATAGGGCAAGAACAGCAGTTCACGGCGATTGCCATCTATTCTGATGGCAGGACGGCAGATATCACAGATCGGGCATCGTGGTCCACCGACGAAACCGTGGTGACCATCGATGGCACAGGACTGGCCATCGGGGTTTCTGCGGGAACCGTTGCGGCGAGCGCCGGTCTGGACGGCGCAACGAGCAATTCAGTCGATCTCACTGTCGTGCCGTCATTCCCCTGGAGCGTTGTAGGAGGGGTGATAGGAGGCTTGCTTGCCGCCGGGCTGTTGATCTTTGTCATTGCGGGCCGGCGCCGAAGGAAGAGGCGCGCGACGGAGAAGCCGGCCATGTAGTCAACGTACGTGCACCGATTGTTGAGCCTTGTCTAGAGGGATTGTCTAGCCTCTCCCCTAAAGATAAGGGGGAACCCTCCTCCCGGAGGGTTCTCTTATGTCCGGCACGCCGCGAGAAATGGTAGCCGAAAGCAAGGCCGCGAGGTCCCCGAGTGCCTAACCAGTTCACGCGGGAATCGCCATACCTCGCGTAGGGGTTTCGCCCAACGTATTTGAGAGAGCCAAAGAAGCCCTCCGAATGGAGGGCTTCCTGATGTGCAGTTGCCGGCGAGTGTTGATGTCGGGTCAGCTGTTGCCTTCGGACGTGGCACGGGGAAGTGTCATTTGTTTCGGGGTGGGTGTTGGTGTTGCGGCCCCGTCCACGGGACGCCGGCATTACTTTCCGCTGTATGAGGCTACGAGGCGTTCGATGCCAAAACCGAGAATGGAGACGCTCATGATAGTCTCGAGCGTCAGGATGACCTTGTTGTCCTCGTAGATGAACACGCCGCCGTACATCCAGAAGAGGGCGAAATGGACTACCAGGATTATCCCGAGAGCCAGTACAAGGCTGGAAGCCACCACGTTCCTTAGCGTCATGATCCTGTCCCTGCTGCTGTCATCTCTCGAAACCCTCGCGCCATATCGAATTCGGTCAGCGGTGCGATACTGGTCAGAGTATATGGCGCCCCATGAGAGTGCACAATCACCTAATGGGGCCAGCCTGGCCAGTCAATCGTCATGGGCCACGAGTACTGCATGTCTCATCCTGTCTGCGGCTCTGAGTTCTCACTGTGAGGAGAGCCGCCAGCGGGGCCATGCGGGGGGGGGCTTTGCGCCTTCCACTGCCCTTGTTCGTGTGGTGACGCTTAACGAGTGTGGCAACAGGACGATGGGTCGGCGTGGCGGGATTGTGGCCCCGTAGCTTCTATGCTATAATTTGCAGCGGCCAGGATTGTGAAAGGAGGCACTAATGGTAGGCATTAGGTCATATGGCGCCTACATACCTCTATATAGGCTGGAGCGGGCCGAGATTGTAAAGGCATGGCGGAGCCCGTTCCCGGTGCCCGGCGAGAAGGCGGTTGCCAACTACGACGAAGACAGCCTGACGATGGCTTGTGCCGCTGCTGTGGACTGCGCCACCGGCATCGACCGCCAGGAGATCGATGGCCTGTTCTTCGCTTCTACTTCGTCTCCCTACAAAGAGAAGCAGGTGTCGACGATCATAGCAGGGGCGATGGGTCTTCGCAGGGACATACTTGCCATGGATTTCGGGGGATCGTTGCGAGCCGGAACGAGCGCCGTTCGAGCGGCGATCGACATGGTCAAAGCAGGATCAGCAAAGAACATATTGGTAACTGCTTCCGATTTGAGAGTAGCGGGCGGCAACGGCATACCGGAGATGTTTCTCGGCGACGGGGCCGGCGCCGTTCTGATAAGCGGCGACGCGGTAGTTGCAGAATACGTCGGGGGCCACACTGTATCCGAAGACTTCTTCGATATTTGGAGGTCGGACAAGGACACATACATTCGCATATATGAGGAGCGGTTCCTTCGCGAGAAAGGATACACGCGACTAGTCCCTGAGGCAGTCATGGCGGCGATGGACAAGTGTGACCTCAAGGTTGACGATCTTGCCAAGGTTGCCCTCTACACGGGTGATCCCAGGCATCTGAATGCTGCTGCCAAGATACTGAAGTTCGACCCTGCGCAGCTTCAGGACCCAATGTTCCTCACTACGGGCAACACTGGGACCGCGCTTCCGTTGATGCTTCTCGTGGGTGCGCTGGAGGAATCCAAGGCCGGCGACAACGTGCTCGTCGGTGGGTACAGCGATGGCTGTGACGTCTTGATCTTTAAGGTCAACGATCAGGTTGAGAAGGTGCGAGATCGAGGCGGTATCAAGAAGCATCTGGAATCGAAGCGATTGATGGCAAACTATCAGCAGTATGTACTCTGGCGGGGGCTCATGCACATGGAGCCTCAGTCACGTCCTGATCGTCCGACGATATCGCTCTCTGCATTGTGGAGGGACCAGAAGTGGGGTCTGTCCTTGCATGGCTGCAAATGTACGAACTGCGGAACCCCGCAATATCCAATACAGAGGGTATGTCTGGAGTGTCAAGCGGTAGATCAGTATGAGCCGTACGGCTTCGCTGACAAGAAAGGCAAGCTGACCAGCTTCTCCCATGATCATCTGGCCATAACGGAGGTTCCACCGATCACCGTATGTATTGTAGATTTCGAAGGTGGAGGCAGGCTTTCGTGCAACATGACAGATCGTGAGCCCGATGAAACCACGAGTGGTCAGGATGTTGAGATGACATTTCGGTGGATGCACTATGTAGGTGGGGTTCACAGCTACTGGTGGAAGTGCAAACCGGTGAGGTTCTAGGATCACGATAGCTCGGTAAGGAGGTGACATGGGCAGTATCAAGGATAAAGTCGCGATAATCGGTATGGGCTGCACTAAGTTTGGTGAGCTGTGGGATAAGGGACAGGATGATCTGATCATTGAAGCGGCCCACGAGGCCTATCAGGATGCGGGAATAGAGCAGAAGGACATAGAAGCGGGATGGGTTGGAACCATGTTCTCCGGTGATACCGGCAGGTTGTTGTCTGAGCCACTTAAACTGAACTATATACCCGTGACCCGTGTGGAGAACATGTGCGCCACCGGATCGGATGCCATGAGAAACGCTGCCTACGCAGTGGCCGCAGGAGTATACGATGTTGTGCTGGCTCTGGGCTTCGACAAGCTGAAAGACACCGGATGGATGGGACTCGGTAAGGTGCCCTTTCCCAGTGATAGCAGAGGCCTGATCGGATCTCAAGGCATGAGCGGGCCCAGTGCATTCGCGCTGCTCGCAACGGCGTATTTCGCCAAGTATGGCCTCACCCCTCAGGAAGGCAAGCGGATGATCGGTATGATTTCAGTCAAGAGTCATGCCAATGGAGCCAAGCATCCCAAGGCACATTTGCGTCGGGTGGTGACGATTGACCAAGTGTTGCAGGCACCCATTATCGCCTGGCCTCTAGGACTGTTCGATTGCTGTGGTGTTACCGATGGCGCAGCGGCAGCGATTCTCTGTCGCGCCGACATGGCCAAGAATTTCCGCAAGGACCCCGTTTACATCAAGGCACTGCAGATATCAGTGGGGCAGAATCAGGGTTGGTGTCGATCCGACTTCGGGTTCACGAGCGTGTATGAGACTGTGGCTGCAGCCAAGAGGGCCTATGCCGAGGCGGATATCAAGAACCCCCGCGAGGAGATCAGCATGGCCCAAGTGCATGACTGTTTCAGTATCACCGAGGCGGTCACTATGGAGGACCTGGAGATCAGTGCCAGGGGCAAGGTGAAGGACGATATCGAATCTGGTTTCTTTGAGCTAACTGGTGGGCTGCCCGTCCAGACCGATGGGGGCTTGAAATCGTTCGGGCATCCGATCGGCGCCAGCGGCCTGAGGATGATGTAC
>JAZFSU010000168.1:0-5867 GCA_036446335.1 Dehalococcoidia bacterium
TCGCGCAGGAACCCCATCCTGACTTCAGTAGGGACTATGTGGCCATCCTTGTGAATGTGATCCAGATCAGCAGTAATTGAGCTGAAAGTCTTCATTTGGTCTGCCGTGCTTTCCCCATCTAAGGCCCTCTCGTATGCCTTGGAAGCGACCTCAAGGGACTCCGGGGTCATTATCCCGGCCAGCCCTATCGCCATCTCTTCCTCGGGCGTGTACCCTATGAGACGTTCGGTGGAAGGGCTGACATGCGTGAAGTTGAGGTTCATGTCCATCGTCCAGATGACATCTGTGACATTCTCTGTGATGCCACGGAACAGTCTCTCGATCTCCCGCAGCTCCTCCTCGGCCTGCTTGCGCTCTGTGATGTCAACCAGTACGCCCCGTATCCCGGTCATCTGCCCGCCGGCAAGGATTGGCTTGCTGGAACCATGTACCCATCTGAAATCGCCGTTCCTGGTCAGGAGTCGGCATTCGGTCGGCTGGGGATGTCCGGACACGCTTTGTTGAAACCTGTCCGCGACAAGTCCCAGGTCGTCCTGATGCAGAAGCCCCGTGAATGGGCTACCCACAAGCTCCGGTGCGCTGAATCCCAACATCGCTTCCACGGAGGGACTCATGTATTGTATGGCGCCATCAATGCCGACTTCATAGATTACCTCGTTGATATCCTCTACCAGGCTGCGGTACATTTCCTGTGATGTCTGCAGGTCCTCCTGGGCGCGCCTGCGCTGGTTGAGAGTGATTTGGCCGAAGGCGGCGAACGCGATGACAATCAATACGACTAGGACGCGCAGCGCGATCTCACGCGCATCTGCGAAGAACATCTGCCCTACGAGGTCCCCCTCGCGGAACACGAAGACGTGTATGAGGGACTCAATTACCAGGAAGAACGCCGCAACGCACAGGCCGACGACCAGAAGCCTGCCGGACATCAACCTGCGGATCCTGCCCATATTTGTCATTTCTCGTACCCTGCACTATGCCGCTGAACGTGCCGTTCTCATGATCAAACGTTATCATACCCACCAGTGGACACAATGGTTCTTTCTGGTGATGGACGGTGGGGAAATAGTACCAGCGATCGGGGGGCAGTCTGGAGAGGCGAAGCATTCAAGAGCCGCTGTTCGAGGGGTCTGCCAGGCAGAGCTGGTTCTTGCCCCCTCTCTTGGCGCTGTACACAGCCTCATCTGCGCTTTGAAGGAGTTCTGTGACCTCGGAAGCATGAGTCGGATATGATGCTACGCCGACGCTTACGCTCATTGCCATTTCCAGGCCATCTATGTTCGGCCTGCACTGTTCCACCTGGGATTTGATCCTCTCGCCAATGGTGCAGGCATCAGAACTGCCCGTATCGGGAGCGAGTATGATGAACTCATCTCCTCCCAGGCGAGCTGCAATATCTGAAGCACGTGTATTGGCCTGGATGATTCGCCCCAGTTCTTTCAAGAGCGCATCGCCTGCGTGATGGCCGAAACCGTCGTTTATGGTCTTGAGTCCGTCCAGGTCCAGCATCAGGACAGACAGGGGGGTCTCATTTCGCCTGGCGCGCGCAAGCTCTCGCTCGATTTGGTCCTCGAAGTATCTACGGTTGTAAAGACCGGTCAGGCCATCGGTGAAAGCGATTTCCACGGTCTGCTCATATAGCTGCGCGTTCTCGATTGCCACACCTGTCTGATTGGCAATTGAGTTGAGCAGACGCACGTCTCTGTCGAGAAACTCGCGACACCCATGGCTTCCAACACATATCACCCCCAGGATCTTCCCTCTGGCCATTATCGACACGGCGCAAAGAGACTGAAAGCCTTCTGACTTCAGGATCATAGGGTCAAATCTCGAGTCGGCAGACATGCTTCCCACCATGACTGGCCTGCCCGACCGGGCAGCTCGCCCCGCAAACCCTCTGCCGACTTTCATCCTCCCCACTCGTTGCACAAAGTGGGCCGAGAATCCGCGATAGGCCTTGAGCACCAGTTCATCGACTTCCGCGTCGATCAGAAATATGCCTCCCACCTCTACCTCTACTGCTTCCAGAACCTTCCCCAGAACACTGTCCAGCAGATCAGTGAGGTTCAGAGTCTGGCTCACGGTGGTGCTGATGCTGAACAACGTCTCAACGTGCCTGGTGTATTCCTGGGACTCTGCTTCTGCCATCTTGTTCTCAGTGATGTCCATGAGCGTTCCCAGAATCGAGCGATTGCCGCCGAAGTCAATAGATGTAGCCCGCTCCGAAACCCAAACGATGTCGAAATCCTTTCTGACGATCCTGTACTCGTAGGGCAAGCTGCTGCGGCCTTTCAAAGCATCTATGGCCTTCGCTCTGGCCAACTCTCTATCGTCTGGGTGAACGCAGTCAGAAGAGCGTGTCCCCACCAGTTCATCGCTTGCATAGCCGGATATCTCCTCGAGGAGACGATTGACATATTTGAAGCATCCATCCTGCAAGAGGTATATTCCGGTTGCAGCGGTCTCTATCATTCCCCTTGATAGTGCCTCGCTCTCCCGCAACGCCTCTTCCGCCTTCTTGCGCTCACTGATATCGGTGAATGTTCCTATCCAACCAGTCACCTTTCCATCAGGTCCCTTGAGTACGCTTAGGGAAAGGTCCACATCGATCGTTTCCTCGTCCTTCCTGATGATTCTCGTTTCCAGGTGATGCTGTACGCCCTCATGTTTTATGTTCTGCGCTCTGATCTTCTCCCACTCGTCATGAGGATACAGAGAACAAACGGGCCTCATAAGCAGATCGGGCTCGTTCATCCCCAGAAGGGTCTCCGCTGACTTGTTCCAAGACACTATGTCCTCATCTTCATTGGTGACTGTTATTGCGACAGCGGAATCATCGAAAATGGTCCTGTACCTCTCCTCAGCTCGCCAGAGCTCTCCTTCCATCCTCTTGCGGAAGCTGATATCCTTCATTACTCCTATGGACCCGGTGACGTTGCCGTCAGCATCCTTGAGCACGGTGAGCGAGAGGTCCACGTCGATGGTCTCCCCGTCCTTCCTGACCATCTTGGCCTCCATATGGTGCTGGATGCCCTTCTCCCTCAAGCCCTCGGCCCTCATTCTTCTCCACTCCGCCTCCGGGTAGAGGGAACTGACTGGTTTCATATACAGGTCGTCCCTGTTCATGCCCAGGAGAACCTCGGCGAACTCGTTCCAGGAGACGATGTTCTCGTTCTCATCAGTCACAGTTATGCCGACAGCTGCTTTCTCAAATATGGCTCTATAGTGCTCCTGGGTCAACTGGAGCTGGCTGCGCGCTTCCTTGCTCGCAGTGCCATGGCCGGCCGCCCGCCGGGGTTTGTTTCCGATTGGCTTGCTTTTACTTCTCATGTCTTCCCGCTTCGCCCTGGGCGCAGACTGTGGTGCGAAAGACGCTCGTCGCCGTGCTCAAATTCTGGCGTGGCTTCCGGGCGGACGCCTTCGCCTGATCTGAGTGCCAGGTCGGATTCCTTATTCAACCAAGAGCCAGGATGTTGCAGCCTCATGATTCGATACTAATACACTGTCATCCGCTATACAATCGCTCTTTCGTGCAAGTACGACTGGGCAAATGGTACTGCTTCTCGGCCAGAGCGCGTGGAGGAGGCAGGGAGCTGTGGTTGTGACAACCCACCTGGCCATCTTGGGCTGATCTTCGGGACTCCGAAACGGGAGATGGATGGGAACGCTGGCGGTGTTCCACCAGCTACATCACGTGAGCCCGGCCAGGCCAGCCCTGCTGGCCTGCGCTCATCGTGGCACTAGCGAATGGTCAACTGAAGAGGGGCAAGAACGGGAAGGTATCACGCGAAAAGTAGCACGTGCGGCCCCCAAGAGGATGGATGCGTAGTGC
Source organism: Dehalococcoidia bacterium (assembly GCA_036446335.1). Lineage (GTDB taxonomy): Bacteria > Chloroflexota > Dehalococcoidia > SZUA-161 > SZUA-161 > JAZFSU01. The sequence goes on from JAZFSU010000168.1 coordinate 3,833, forward strand.
GTTTCCCCAGCTGGGGCAGGTACTATTTTCCTACCACCAGCAGCCCTAAAAGCCTATTGTGGGTTTGAAGGCGGGTCTGCTAATGTTTGGGCAGGATAGGGCCATTGTCGGCATCTGGCCCGTGAGACGCTGAATTTATGAGTAGGTCCAGGCCGAGTGGAACAGGTCCCGGATCAACGGGACTCTGCCTGTTTCCCGGCAGGGGAATAAGTCATGGCGAGAATAGGTAGATCCGACGGAGGCGAGCCCTTCGAGGTCAGGAAAGTCAAGCTGCCGCAAGAGGCTGATGGCGAGCTGGACGGCTTCACGGAGTCGTCCACTGAGAGCTTCTTCGTGTTTGACGAGAAACTGAACTGCGTGGGTATCAACCCTGCAGGACAAGAACTGCTCGATGTCTCGGAGCAGACCGCGGTGGGCAAGAACATCGCGGAGATTATCCCCGGGGCTGATGATCGGCGGATGTACCAAGAGTATCTGGATGTCGTGAAGACGAAGGAGCGCCTTGTCACCCGTGCTGAGTATGGCGAAAGACAGCTGGGCATCAAAGCGTTTAAGGTTGGGGATGGCCTCGGGATCATAGCTAGTGACATAACGGATCGCAGGCTGATGGAGAATGACCTTCAGAGGTCGGAGGAGCATTGGCAGGGTCTGTTCAGCTCGCTGGAAGACGCGACGCTAATGGTCGACAAGAACTACAACATCGAGAACTTGAACGACAGCGGGCTGGCTCTCGTGGGAAAAAGCAGAGAGGAAGTGGTCGGCGAGAAGTGCTATCGGATTATCTGCGGCAGCGAGAGCCCGCACGAGCTATGCCTTCTGGGAAAGGCTGTGGAGACCGGGAGACCGCAGTCAATAGACCGGGAAGTGTTCGGCAGGGAAGTATCGGTGAGAATCACCCCACTACAGGATCAAAACGGCGAGATCATGAAGCTGGTTGAGACTGTCAAAGATGTTGGCAAGTCCACGCGAGCCACTGAGGAAACGGTCAGGGACGGCGCCATAGCGCTGTCGGTTGACGACGCTGCCATGGCTGACCTCGAAGGCAATCTGCTCGATGAGATCGGCGAGGATGTCGCCGGCGAGCTCAGGAGTGCCAACGAGCGGATCGAACGGGAGGTTGCCGAACGCGAGAGGGCGGAGCGAGAGTTGATGATCAAGGACAGCGCCCTGGAGCTTTCGCTTAGCGGCTTTGCCCTATTTGACTCTGAGAAGGCCCTAACGCACGTGAACCGGTCTTTTCTCAGGATGTGGGGATACGATGAGGAGGCAGAGATTCTGGGCAGGCCCTTCGCGGGATTGTGGCAGAGCAGCCAGGGGTCCTCGGAGGTTGTAGCTGCTGTCAGTTCCCTGGGAGGCTGGGAAGGTGAACTGGTCGCACTGGGAAAGGACGGCTCAACGTTCGATGCTGAGCTGTCGGCATGCATGATAGTCGACGAGGAAAGCGGGCACATTTGCATGGTGGCCTCCGTTGTTGACGTGACTGCGCGCAAGAGGGCTGAGGAGGAGTTGAGCAGGCATCAAGGCCGCCTCGACTCGCGCGAGGATGAACACGCGACCGAACTCAAGTATGTCGATGACCGACTTCAGCAGGAAGTGGGTGGGCGCAGGCATGCACAGGAGGAACTGAACGGACTGCGCACACACACTGATGAACTGGTGGCGCAGAATACGGCGGAACTGGCATCAGCCAATGAGCAACTTGAGGCGGAGATTGCCGAGTACAAGTTCGCCCAGGACGAGCTGAACCAGCGTTGCTCCCGTCTCGAACAGGAGGCGGATGCTCAAGCCGCCGAACTGAGGGGCACTACCCAAAGACTCGAAGAGGAGACGGCTGCCCGCAGGGAGGCAGAGGAGGAGTCGAAGAAGCTTCGTGACCACTTCGAGGAGGTGCTGGAGGAGAGAGCTGCCGAGTTGAAGAGGGCAAACCAGCAGCTGGAGCAGGAGAAAGCTGAACTCGTGAAGGCGATCGAGGGATCCGGGGGACCGGGCGGTCAGCTCGGAGAAGCTGAAGAGGGAACCGCCGCCGAACCAGGCA
>JAZFSU010000169.1:0-15993 GCA_036446335.1 Dehalococcoidia bacterium
TGGGAGACACGGGATACACCGAGATCGTCGATAGCAACGGGATCATCATTGCCAGAACCGAACCGGGCAAACCTCCCGAGGCGTTCGAGACGAGCGATCACCCAGGCCGCTTTGCAGAGTTGATCAGAGAGGGAAAGGCCACAGTCAGGACATGTCACAGGTGCCACGGACCGGCGGACCAACCGGAGAGGCGCAAAGACGTTCTCGCCTTCGCTCCCCTCTCCACGGCCTCTTGGGGAATCGCCATTCGCCAGTCAGAGGAAGAGGCCCTTGCTCCCACCCGCGAGCTGCAGATGAGGCTTCTTATCCTGGGAGCCATACTTCTGGGGAGCGCGTCTCTCATGATGTGGATATTGGTGCAAGGCCTGGTGAGACCTATCAAGATACTCACTGCAGCCTCCGAAAGAGTGGCCTCGGGCGATTTTGAAGCAACAATCCCGATCAAGCGTCGGGACGAGATAGGTCAGCTGGGCTCTGCCTTCAATTCTATGACCCGGGAATTGGCCAGGCAGAGGGATGAGCTGGTGTCGCGCACGGAAGATCTCGCCACCCTCAACTCAATATCAACCATGGTCAGCCAATCGCTTGAGCTCGAGCAAGTGTTGGCGAACGCGCTGCAGAAAGTGCTGGAAATCACCAGGACTCAGGCTGGCTGCGTGTTCCTGCTGGGGCCCACCGGCAATAGTCTCGAAATGAAGAGCCGCATCAACTTGCCGAGCGTGTTCGACTGCAAAGAATCAGGGTCTCCCGAGACCCCTTGCGCCTGCCACCAGGCGCTACGCTGGGGACAGACGCAGCTGGTAGACGACGTATCTCAATGCCCCGTGCTGGATGAGGACGCAGTGGCGAAAAACAGGATCAACTGCTTTGTCAGCATACCCCTCAAGTCCACTCGGCGAGTCCTGGGTGTCATGAACGTGGCGTCCACAGGAGATCGGTACTTCACCGAGAGTGATTTCAAGCTCCTCGATTCTATCGGGTATCATGTGGCTCTTGCGATCGACAATTCTATTCTATATGAGGAGGCAAGGCAGAAGGAGGAGTTGAGGGGACAACTCCTGGATAGCGTGATCTCTGCCCAGGAAGAGGAACGTAAGAGGATAGCACGTGAACTACATGATGAGTATGGCCAGACGTTGACCGGACTGATTTGGAGCATTGAATCGGTCGAGAATCTGGCCTCCGCCGAACAACCGCAGCTCAAGGAAAAGCTCAAGAACGTCAAATCCATCGCCAGCCGTGGGCTGGAGGTCATGCGCAGACTGACGTTTGACCTGCGGCCACTCGCTCTCGATGATCTGGGTTTGATAGCTGCCATACGGGCGTATGCCGAGACTCAACTGGCAGAATCAGGCACCAGCCTCGACTTCAAGAACGAAGGCCTGGGCAAGCGTCTGGCCTCCTCGTCGGTGGAGATTGCCTTGTTCAGAATCGTTCAGGAAGCCATCCGCAATATCGCCCGACATGCCGAGGCGCAAAACGTCAAGATTCGCCTTAAAGCCAGCGACAGTGAGGTCACGGCTGTCATCGAGGACGATGGCAAGGGTTTTGATGTGAGCGCCGTCTTCAGAGCGACAAGCAAGACCAGGTCGCTCGGTCTCCTTGGCATTCGGGAGAGGGTCGCACTTCTTTCTGGCAGTTTCGATGTCAGTTCGGAGGCAGGTAAGGGAACACGAATCACCGTGGAGATCCCTTTGGATAGTCTGGCGGGAACAATCCCCCCCGGGCACAGTCCCATAGACGAAGGTGAACCGAAGCCCAATTAGGCTCACGAGAGGAGATCGAGCAGATGACCAAGATTCGAGTGTTGATAGCCGATGACCATGTTATTGTTCGCGAAGGCCTCCGCCTCCTGCTTGAGGCTGAACCGGATATCGAGGTTGTTGGCGAGGCTATGGACGGGCAGGAGGCTGTGGACAGGACAATGGAGCTCAAGCCAGATATCGTTCTCATGGATATAACCATGCCGGGCATGAGCGGTATAGAGGCTACTCGCCTGATAAAGAACCGCATACCTGACGTCAAAGTCCTGGCCCTGACCATGCACGAGAGCGACGAGTATTTCTTTGAGGTCCTCAACGCCGGGGCATCCGGCTACGTTATCAAAGGTGGCTCCTCAAGCGAGCTGATCTCAGCTCTACGAGCGGTGTGGCGGGGAGACGTCTTCCTATACCCGTCAATGGCCAAGAAGCTCTTGGGGGATTACCTGCAGCTGGCGAAAGCTGGACAGGACAAGGAGCAGTATGACGGGCTGACGGAAAGGGAGAGGGAAATCCTGACATCCGTTGCTGAGGGTCTCACAAACCAGGAGATCGCCGAACTTCTGGTCCTGAGCGCCAGCACGGTGCAAACCCATCGTGCCAACATCATGGCAAAACTTGGCCTCCACAGCCGCACCGACCTTGTCAAGTACGCGATACGCCGCGGATTCATTACCCTCGATACATAGTTCAGTGTAGTTGATCCGCTCTTCTACACAGGACAACCGACAAAGAACTACACAGCTTACCCCCCGCGCGCTCCACTCCTTTTCGCTGAATCTGGACTGTTCAGCCGATACCCCGACTTTCCGAAATCAAGTAGCCTCTAAGTGCCAAGGACCGACCTTGCAGGCGCTATCGCTGACCAGGAAAGGGGGCGGCCATGAAAAACAGAACCACAAGGGTGGTACTGGCTTCGGAATACCCGGAAGTACGATATCGGCTCGGCGGACTGGTCAAGAAGGAGAAAGGGAGCGTTGTTGTCGGGGAGGCAGCAAACTCCGTCACGGCAACCACCCTGGCAAGAAGCCTCAGGCCGGACGTCGTGATAATGGACAGTCGCCTTCCATACTTGGAAGGATTGGATACCGTCGCGCTGTCGCGTGTAGGTGGCCTGGATGCAGCCCAGGCGATTTCCCAGGAGATACAAAGCACACGTGTGATACTGGTCAGCAACTTGGACACCAACGTCTTTGGGCAACGGTATTTGAGCCCGGACCATGAGGTATATCTCTCCAGGCAAACAGCGGAGGGATCCGTTCCGCTCACGTTGCGGGAGGTGTCCGACCTGGCACTGCAAATGAGCGTGCCCATTTTTGCCAATGTGGAAACGCAGGAACCAAAGTCCTTCAGGGAGCAGGTCGCCGAGGACGGCGTAGGAGGCAAAGCCCTGCTGATAGTTATCGAGAACAGCGACCGAGCCAGGTTGCTGGGCATATTCGCAGTCATTGGGGGGTTGGGTCTCATTGCTACCTATATCCTCGCCCCGATCGGTATGGCCTTGGCCGCAATCGGAGCTGGGGCGCTACTTCTCGGCGTGGCCGGGAAAGGGGCGACTGCGTTGTGGTACAAGTCTCTCCTGCGCAAGAAGAGCCGCAGAGCGGAAGAGGCGCCGGAGGAGAGCGAGGCCGTCAGCTCATCGACGCATACTGACAACAAGTATTGGTGCGTCTAGGGGAATCGGATGACTGAGCGAGTGGCAGAAAAGCGAGCCCTCAGGGGAAGCAGTGTCTTTCAAACGCTGTCCGACACAGACCTTGAAACAATAGCGCGCCTGGCTGTGGAAAAGGAATACGAGGCAGGAGCTGTCATCTTTCGGCAGAATGATGCCGCCGAAGAGATCTTCTTGCTTCGAGAAGGAAAGGTCGCTCTGCAGATGCAGCTGTCGGGACCGCGACAGATGAGCAAGAGCGTGACTGTGGATATGTTGACCACGAACGAGGTGTTCGGCTGGTCCGCCATTGTTGAGCCGCACGTCTACACTCTCAGCGCGGTATGCCTGCAAAGAGCCAAGGTCCTGGCGATAAACGGGACACGGTTCGGGTCATTGTTGCAGGAGAATCAAAGTGTCGGCTATGCGGTCTTGAACAAGCTCATTGGAGTAGTAGCTTCAAGGCTCATCGAGACCAGACACCTGCTGATAAGCGAGCGGTTGTGGAATCCAAAGGTCGAATAGGCTCTCCGGGGCGGCATGTCCGGTTGTCTGCCGCCCAATCTGCCGACTATGTTGACTAGCGGGCGGGAAGCGCCCGGCCCCGGCAAGGCTGCCCACATCATTTGAGAAGCGATTCCACGTAAGGAGGATAGAAAATGACGGCTGTTTATGGAGCTATTGGTGCAGGAGGCGTGCTCTTCTTGCTCTTGGGCCTCGTATTCGGGGTCAAGGTTATTAGGCAATGGGAGCGAGGTGTTGTCCTCAGGTTCGGCAAACTCGTGGGTGTCAGGGGCCCCGGCCTGAACTTCATCCTCCCGCTGATTGACAAGATGATAAAGGTCGATACCCGCATCCTGACCATAGTGCTGGAACCTCAGGAGGTCATAACCCGGGACAACGTGACTATCAAGGTTGACGCCGTGGTCTACTTCCGCGTGGTCGACGCTGTGAAGGCGGTGGTGGAGGTGGAGGACTTTGTGAACGCCAGCACGCAGATCGCGTTGACCACTCTTCGAAGCGTTCTGGGCCAGTCAGAGTTGGACGAGCTGCTCGCCCATCGGGACGAGATCAACCGGAGGCTGAGGGAGATCATGGACGTGCAGACCGAACAGCCCTGGGGAGTGTTGATCACAGTGGCAGAGGTCAAGGATGTCCTGCTTCCTGAGTCAATGCAGCGAGCCATGGCTCGCCAAGCCGAGGCAGAACGAGAGAAACGGGCCAAGATCGTTCACGCTGAAGGAGAACAGGCGGCGGCACGGACCCTTTCCAGTGCAGGAAGGACCTTGGCTGCTGAGCCCGTAGCACTGCAGCTGCGCTATCTTCAGACCATGCTCGAGATGGCAGGGGAAAGGAACAGCACAATCATACCTATCCCCTTTGACATCTTCGGTGCGCTTCACGGGCCACATGGGGCGAAGAGCCCCGCGCCGTCGGAGGAAGGCTAGGCTTCGAATTCGCTGGTGAATCCACGGCCTTGGAGCAGAGCGAATCCTCGGCGGTATCGGCGGCCAGTGTGCAGCCGTGATGAGAGTCTGGCTCCGCGGCCAGCCCCGATCATGAGCAGATCATCGCAAATAGGTCAAGGTCCCCGCACTTCGGACACATGGAAACTCCGCTAGCATCTACTACTCGCGGGACCTTGAGGAGGGCAAGTCATAAAGAAGTTCACTAGGCGAGATTTTGTGAAGCTGTCCGGCGCAAGCACTGCTCTTGCTGTTGCAGCGCTCTATAGCCCACAGTTGGCCGGCAAAGTCTCATCCGAATCGTCTCAAGATGCCGAGACATCGACAACGAAAAGGTTGAGAAGATGGTGCATGGTCATCAACTTGAGAAGGTGCGACGGCTGTATTGGACTGGGCTTGCCCCCGCAGTGCACGCAGAGCTGCATTCTGGGGCACCACGTGCCGGTAGGCATGGAGTGGATCCAGGTCTACGAGTACGAATTCGAGCATGGAGGGAGCTACTTTCTCCCGGCCCCGTGCATGATGTGCGAGAACTCCCCCTGCACTAATGTGTGTCCTGTGGGAGCCACCTTCACCACTCCGGAGGGGCTTGTCCTCATCGACCAGAAGCGTTGCATTGGCTGCCGTCTGTGCATGGCAGCATGCCCCTACCAACGAAGGTTTTTCAACTGGGGAAACCCCAAAATACCCTCCGCGGCGACTTCTTACCAGTACTCAGTGGAGAGCCAGGTGCCCGCGATAAAGGGTACGGTCATGAAGTGCGATTTCTGCCCGGACATGGCCAGAGAAGGCGTAGTGCCGTTCTGCATCTCAGGTTGCCCGCGCAAGGCCCTCTGGTACGGCGACCTGGAGGAGGATCTCGCCACCAATTCAGAAGAAGTGGTGAAGCTCTCCCGATATCTGGCTCGGAACCACGCACATCCGTTCAAGGAGGACTTGGGTACGCAGCCCAGGGTATTCTATGTGCCCGGCCACGGACAGGACGTCGGTCGCAATCCCTATCAAAGCGGCCTGCGCAAAGTGACCTGGCCTGGGGAATCACGAGAATGAGCGAAGCAACCAGGAAATACTCGCAAAGTTCGTTCGACCGTTCAGCCACGCCGGCCGACGAAGCGGGTGAGCGGCTCATAACTACCGTGTTGCGCCCGCTGACGCACACCGGGAACACCTACCGCATCGTTGTCCTGGTACTTTTCGCTATCGTATGTTGGGGGGCCTATGCCTACTCGGTGCAATTGAGGAAAGGGCTTGTCGTTACCGACATGCGCGATCACATAGTATGGGGACTTTACATCGCCAATTTCGTGTTCTTCATCGGTATCAGTCACGCTGGCACTCTCATATCCGCCATACTGCGAGTGACTCATGCCGAGTGGCGAACCCCAATAACCCGTATGGCAGAGTTCATCACCGTAGTAGCCTTGTCGGTGGGCGCTCTCTTCCCCCTGATCGATCTGGCCAGACCTGATCGGGTCGCAAACATAATAATATATGGGCGCTGGCAGTCCCCCATTGTCTGGGACATTCTGGCCATAAGCACGTACCTGACCGGAAGTCTTATATACCTCTATCTCCCCATGATCCCCGACCTTGCGATGGTCCGTGACAGATTGAGCACATCAATGTCACCGCTCAAGATTAGATTCTACCGGTTGCTCTCGATAGGGTGGAGAGGTACCAGCGCACAAGAGAGGTACTCGTCGAAGGGCATAGGGATAATGGCCGTGCTCATTATCCCCATAGCGATATCCGTTCACACAGTAGTTTCCTTCATATTCGCCATGAATCTCAGAACAGGCTGGGACAGCACGGTTTTCGGCATCTACTTCGTTGGCGGCGCCATCTTTTCTGGCCTTGCCACCCTCATATTGGTCATGGCGGTCCTGAGAAGGGCGTTTCACCTGGGAGAGTACCTGACCGACAAGCAGTTCTTGTATCTCGGCTACATGCTGGGAACGTTTGCAGGCATAATGATCTATTTCAATGCGCTCGAATTGCTCGTGCCGGGCTTCAAGATGGAGGGCAGCGAACTGTTCCTGTTCCGTCAACGTTTTATCGGTGAGTATGCTCCCCTCTACTGGACGTATCTCGTCGCGGGCTTGATGATTCCAGGGCTCATCATCTTGATTCCACGAACCCGGACATTCTGGGGAATAATCGTGGCTGCCATTCTGGTGAATATCGGAATGTGGCTCGAACGATTCCTGATTGTGGTGCCCACTCTGAGGGTACCTCTGATGGCCCATGAGCCAGCAAGTTACAGCCCGACTTGGGTAGAGTGGTCGATCATGGCGGGAGCATTCGCAGCTTTCTGCCTGCTGATCGCCGTCTTCGCCAAGATATTCCCTGTGCTATCAATCTGGGAAATCAAGGAACAGCTTGTGAGTGAACAATCAAACATAGTGGAAGAGGTCTGACCGATTGGCTACGGCAGAGCCTTCTTCTGGAGCGATATGAATAGCTTCGTTTGGTGCCTCAAATGGATATTGCTGCTTGCATCAGTAGCGTTCTTGCTGGGCGTGCCCGGTGTTCTCGTGGCCACGGCTCAAGGATCGTGGCCGACCAGACTGACGCTCGAGGCTCCCTCAGAAGCGTCAGTGGGCGACGTTATTGAGATAACCGCCAGTATTTTCGACTCGGAAGGCGTGCCTATCACAGGAGCCCCCACTCGTTTCTACAGCTATGCCGCATTCCTTTCGGGCTCGACGGGGTACATTGAGATCGGTGAGGCAATAACCGATGATGAAGGTGTTGCCGCCATCGAGTATGTGCCGACAAGAAATGGCGACATCGAGGTCACTGCGAAGTATGAAGGTGATGACGGCTATTTGGCGAGCCAGGGAGCCGCGACAATCGCGGTTGACGGAAACAGGCAGCTTTATGAAGCACACGCTGGCCTCACGGTGCCTTTCATCAACGTAGGGCTGCTGATTGGCATCCTGGCCTTTCTCTGGGGCACGCTCCTGTTCACCGGAATCCTTATTCTGAAGATAGCTCTCGCTCCGCCGGAGTAGTAGTGCGTTACGAGGTGGCATTTTGCCTTTGAATCGTCCTGATCGCGGGGATAGCCAAAAGCATCCGATAAGGCCAACGACCAGTTGGAAGCCTCCAGTCAAGCCGCGACCACACGGGCCCCACCAAGGGCCTGAAAAGCGACATGCATTGCTCCCTCTCTTCTTGATTGGATTCATCGTTCTCGTTGCACTGACTCTCATAGTCGGAGTGATCGTGACCGGACCGGACACCCACGCCAATCTATGGAACGAAGTCCGTGATGGCTACGGACGCACCGAAGTGATATATGTGAGTTCCATCACTACCCCCCCACTCCCTCCCGGTCCCGGAGATGGCACTGGAGAAACAAGCTTCTCGCGTGATGTCCTACCCATCTTCAAAGCCAAGTGCGTGTCCTGTCATGGCCTGGGCGTCACCATCAAGGGGATCTCTCTTATGTCATACCACGATCTGATGGATACCGAAGCACATGAGCCACTGGTGGTGCCGGGTAATCCGGCTGAGAGCCTGCTCATGGGCCCACTTCGCAGCACCACGTCACCAATGCCCCCTTCCGGGGCGATACCAGAAGAACAGATACTGACGATAGAGAAGTGGATAGAGCAGGGAGCCAAGGACAACTGACCTGCCGCACGGTGGGAACAGTTCGGGGGAGGAGATACCCATGCTTCGGAATAGATCGGTCCTGACAGGCTTGCTCCTTATAGCGGTGCTGGCGACGACATTTGTCGTCGGCGTCCTGAGATGAGCAACAAGCTGCCTCGCCACGCTCAGAGAGAGACCCACGCCAGTCCTGCCCCATGTCGCGGATTCGGATAGCCCTCCAAGGCGGCCTCTCCTCATCGGAAGCTCGTCGCCTAATGTCTGATCGCGGGTTGAACCCTTGACATCAGATAGCAAATGTCCTAGCATGTTTGCCAATGTTGATATCATAAGTGGCGCATGGAAGGAGGTGCTCACGCCATACAAACAATCGGAATTGATTTGGAACGAGTGCTCAAATCCTGAAAGGAGACGACTGTGCTTCGAAGATCTTGGATCTTGCGATTAGCGTTCATCACGGTAGTGTTGGCAACGGCAATTGTCCTCGGGGCCTGCACTGGGGACGACGGGACACAAGGAGCTACGGGGGCGCCGGGACCACAAGGGCCCGAGGGCCCCGCTCCCTCGGCAGATGACATCAAGGCTGCAGTTCAGGAGTTTCTTGCACCCGGCGCCACTGCCGAAAGCATAGCGGCCGGAGGCAGACTATACGATAAATGGTGGGCGGAGGACGCCGGGGCAACCGAACCCACTGCAGATTTCGCCTTGTGGGAGCTTCAGACCAACAACACGCGAAACGGCAGCACCAGCTGGCGATGCAAAGAATGCCACGGCTGGGACTACAAGGGCAAGGGGGGAGCCTATAGTTCCGGCTCCCACTACACCGGCTTTGTTGGCCCATATCAGGCCGGAGCCACCATGACCAATGACGACCTCGTGGCCGTGCTTCAAGGTGCCACTGACTATCGCCACGACTTCTCCTCCGAACTCAGCGAGCAGTCCCTGGACAACCTCGCTGACTTTCTGAAGTACGGGCTCATCAATGACACCATGTACATAGACTACGCCACGAAGACCCCGTTGAACGTTGACGCCACCAACGGCCAGGCCCGTTACGAGCAGACATGCAGCGCCTGTCACGGAGCCGATGGCAGACTGATACTGTTTGGCGGGGAAGACGGAGTCGGGAACGTAGCGAATGACAATCCCTGGGAGTTCGCCCACAAAGTGAGAGCCGGGCAGCCGGGCACGGCTATGCCCTCGGCCATAGTCAGTGGGTGGAGTATCGAAGATGTGATGGACGTGCTGGGATATTCCCAGTCTCTCCCCACTGAGTAGTCAATAGGGAATTCACACACGGGTCAGAAAACAGTATGCACGGCCTGGCGGGCCGGTAGTCCGCCAGGCCGTGTGCTTTCACCTTGCAGTGTACATCCGCTTGAGCAACACGCCAGTGGAGGCATCTCTCGTCGAGAGTAACATGGTCGCAGCTGGCAATGGCTGTCTGAAGGGACAGGCGCAGATATATGAGTCGAAGGTCACTGTTGAGCGGTTACTACAAGAAGATGAGGGGGGACGCCAAGAGTCCTCCGCGGGTCGATGTCTCCGAGATTGTATGGTCCTGGATCGGCGCTTTTCTCGGAATAGGCGCTGTGGCGTACATTAGCTATGATCTGATTGACAAGACAGACTTGGTCATGACGATCGGATCTTTCGGCGCATCCGCGGTTCTCGTCTATGGGGCCATTAAGAGCCCTCTGGCTCAGCCGAGAAATCTCATGGGTGGCCACATCTTCTCGGCCATTGTTGGAGTTGCTTCCTACCAGTTGCTGCATTCGCACATGTGGCTTGCCTCTGCGGTCGCGGTGGCAACGGCAATCGCGGTGATGCATGCAACCAAGACGCTTCATCCCCCGGGAGGCGCAACCGCTCTAATCGCCGTGATAGGCAGCGAAAGGATACACGATCTCAGCTACTTCTACGTGGTCATCCCTGCTGGCCTCGGCCCCGCCATCATGCTTCTCGTCGCGCTACTGGTGAACAACATCCCGAAAAACCGGCGGTACCCCGAATTCTGGTGGTGAATCGCCAGACCGGGTTCTCGATCGGCAGAACATGGCCGCGAGCGGAGCGATCCGGCGTCGCGGCGGAGGTTCAAATCCTCTCTCCCCGAGTCTCCCTTTTCGGGTTCACGTTGTTCCGACGACCGGCCCACTCTCCGGTTGCTGCTCCCCCTCCCGGCTCAGGAAATGACAGTGGGCCTTCCCGTAGCGCTGCTCGCAGAGAATGCGTGCGTCCTTCTCCCTGACATGCTCCCGGTCACCAATGATGGTATGAAGGGCAAGATTCGGGGAGTACTTGCTGTTGGGCACAATCCTGCCCAGGGCCTCCGCCATGGCCCTTAGGTGATGGGGGGCTGTGCCGCAGCACCCACCGATGTAGTCTATGCCAAGCTCCTTCGCATCGAGAGCGTACCGCGCCATCTCGAATCTCGTCAGCACGAATGGGTCAAGCTCCAGAGGAAAGGCAACGTGACCGTCGAACTCGAGTACCTGGAAATAGGGCTTGTCCTCCGAGCAGCGGTAGGCCACGGGCTGAGTCGCAACGAAGCAGGATACCGCCTTCCTGACCCTCTGGGCGAGAGGCAGCATCATTCCCGGATCGCGGAAGCAGTTGATGCCCACGATGTCTGCGCCGAGCGTTTCGAGCTCCTTGAAAGCATCCTCGATGGGGACCCCCTCGAGAGTCCTGTCAGCAACCTTAAAGCCCATGGTTATCATCGAGGGCATTCCCGCGGCGCGTATCGCCTCCAGAGCGATCTTGGCCTCCTCGAGATACTCGATGGTCTCGGCGATGAAGAAGTCCGTCCCGTACGCTATCTGGTATTCGATCTGCTGATCGAACTGTCGGCGAGTCTCCGCACGTGACGCAGGGTTGCCGGGATCATAGACCCACGTATTGGACAGATTGCCCGCAACGACGCAGCCGTATTCGTCAGCCACCTCGCGAGCGATCCGAACGGCGCTGGCATTGATCTCTTTGAGGGCCGATTCCAGGCCCATGTCTTTGAGCTTCGCTTCGTGAGCGTAGTACGTGCAGGCCTGAATCACGTCCGCCCCTGCACGTGCGAAGTCCGTCTGGAGCCGCCTTACGACCTCCGGATGCTCAATGACGACCTCGGGCGTGAACGGCCCGGCGCTGACGTAGCCTCTGCGCTCAAGCTCGAATACGGCTCCGCCATCCCCGAGCACGACACCTTTGCCCAGCCTTTCGAGTATCATCCGCCGCCTCCCACAGAGTGCTCCATGATGATGCCTATGGAGTCAAGCGGTAGAACCGCCATCGGCAAAGCCCACCCGACTCTATTCGTGAGCCGTTCCTGCCACCGAGTACCCGGCCCTTTCCCAGGCCCCGAACCCTCCCTCAATTGCCATGGCGTTGGAGTAGCCTGCATCCATGAGTTTCAGCGCCGCACGGGCGCTCTCCTGCTCGTCCGGTCAACTGCAGTAGGTTATGATCTCGTCATACTTATCGAGATAGCTATAGCGCCCGGCTATGTCCCCAAGAGGAAGTGAGATCGCTCCCGCTATGTGGGACCAGTCATAGCTGCTCGCTGAACGTGCGTCAATGATCACTATGTTGGATCCCGCATCCAATCGCGCCTTGACTTCGTCCACATAGATACGCGGTACCTCCGGCAGGAAGGAACTGGATGGCACCCCGCCGGCGGGAGGCGTCCCGGTAGGAGAGGCGCCGGGGGTCTCAGTCATTGCAGGAGTTGCCGTGGGATAGGTTGCGACCGATTCCCCATTCCCACATCCCGATAGCAGCACTATGGCAACCATCAGCGCAACACCCGACACCACAGCGATTCTTGTGTTCATCGGATGACCTCCAATTTCCATTGATGTCGCTCCATTGTGAACGTCATCTCCTCCGGAGTCAATCCTTTCGCCCCGGAGGCGGCATGCCACACGCCAGCCAGGGACCCGTGCCGTTCGGCAACCAGCAGCCGCTCGGACTCTCAGGAATGATACGAACTGGCCATGTCGCTGTCTGTGACCCAGGCCACACCCGGGAGAGAGTTCCCCCCGGCGCGGTCGACAAGAGGGGGGGATAGACCTAAGATAGTGAATGGTCCGAACATGAAAGGGCCGTTCAGGATGCATTTGAGATGCGTATTCTGATTGCGGGAGGCACCGGGCTGATCGGGAGGGCGCTCTCTGCCGACTTGGCGGGCGCGGGGCACGACGTGATCGTCCTCAGCCGCCACCCTGAGAAGGCAACCGGTTTGCCCCGTGGGGTGCGCGTCGAGCGTTGGGATGCGCTCACTGCCGATGGCTGGGGGCCCCTGGCAGATGGGGCCGGAGCCATAGTCAATCTGGCCGGCGAGAGCATCGCCGCAGGTCGCTGGACGAGCAAGCGCAAGCGATGCATACGCGATAGCCGTCTGGACTGCGGGCAGGCCGTTCTTGAAGCAGTCGAAGCCGCAGCACATAGACCGGGCGTCGTCATCCAGGCATCGGGGATCGGCTTCTACGGCGACGGAGGAGACAACGAGGTCACCGAGGAGACGCCTCCTGGAGATGATTTCCTGGCACGGCTTGCGGTCGAGTGGGAAGGCTCCACTTCCCAGCTGCAAGGCATGGGCGTCAGATGGGCGGCGATCCGCACCGGAGTGGTGCTCAGCCCGGCTGGCGGTGCCCTGGCCCGGATGGTACTTCCAGTGCCCCTCTTATCCGCCCGGCGTTTCGGAAGCGGACGCCAGTGGCTTCCCTGGATTCACATGGCCGACGAGGTGGCTGCGATTCGGTTCCTGATTGAGAACGAAGATGCTCGCGGTCCGTTCAACCTGGCTGCGCCGAACCCGGTCACGAACGCGGAGTTCTGCCGGCGTCTGGGTGAGGAACTGGGCCGTCCGGTGCGGTTGCCTTTCCCTGATTCGATTCTGAGCTTGTTACTGGGCGAGATGGCGACGGTATTGCTTTGCGGCCAGAGAGCGGCCCCGCAACGTCTCATCCAACTTGGGTTCACGTTTCGCTACGAGGACATCGGGATGGCGCTGGAGGACCTGTTGCGTCGAAAGCGGCAATAGTCGCCGATCGGAAAAGCTTCGAGACGCAGAATCACCGCCGGCCGTATCAGAATGGATTGCCTACTGAGGAGACCTGTTTCTGTAGAGCTCCGAATCCACTGCTTCAATCGCAGCTTCCTTGTCAAGTTCCGCGCCGAGGAAACGGCCCACCTTCTCCATCTCCTTCTTTGGTCTGTCGATGACGTCACGGTAGTTGACGGTCACGTATTCCATGTCGCCCCGACTCTCCATCGCCTCAAGGGAGAGCTTGTTGAGCTTCGTGCGCAGAATCCGCTCCTTAGCCTTGTCCATTCGGCCGCCCATCTTCTGCATCGAATCCAGCACTTCGTCGATGTCCCGCTGCATGTAGACTATCTTGTAGTCCCCCTTGGGCAGGAACTTCAACCCGTACGCAGTTATCTTGATGATCTGCCCCTTGTAGGCCGCCAGGTCGAAGGTGCCGTCCATGAGACGGCTGATGATCCTGCCGCCGGCCAACTCGAAGTATCCCCGTGGATTATGTTCATCGGGCGGCCTGGAGTCGTCATAGGCCATCGGCAATCCACCATTGTGAAGCATCTGCATCATGACGGAGGTGCCGGACCGCTCCAGCCCGGACACGACGTAGTTGACATTGCTGTCCAACATTAGCGCACCTCCCTCTCACTCAGTCCACCGGCATTTCAGCGCTGACAGTCCAAGTCGTGACTGCCAACTGTCCAGAAGTATAGCACGGGTGAATGGGGAAGAGAAGCCCGGCAGCGCTTGATGCGTGGCTACCACATGATCGGACGTCGTGTCCTCCGACGCTGGGTTGGTTGACCGGGGCAAACTGCGATATAATGACGCCACAAAAAGGGATGTCGGGGACACCGGGGCCAGCCCCGGGCGCCGGACACAACAAACGAATCGCCCAGGAGGTATCGCCATGGCTCGCCTGGAACAAATGAGCGCAGCGGACAGAAAGCACCACGAAGAGCTGGAGTGCCCCACCTTCGAAACGCAGCCCTGGGAGGACGGGCCGCCTCTAAACAAGAGACGCGTGGCGATAGTCTCCACCGCCGGATTGCACCCCCGCGACGATCGGCCGTTCACGCTGGACCCGGGCGATTACTACCGTGTCATCCCCGGCGATGTCGAGGCAAACGACCTTGTCATGACCCACGTATCCGCCAATTTCGACCGCACTGGCTTCCAACAGGACTGGAATGTCGTTTTCCCCATTGACCGCCTGCGGGAGCTTGCGGAAGAAGGCGTCGTCGGCAGCGTTGCCGACTTCCACTACTCCTTCATGGGCGCCCACGATCCGATGACCATAGCGCAGGAAGTCCCTCGCGTTGCCGAGCTTCTGAAGAAGGACGGCGTCAATGCGGTCCTGCTGGTTCCGGTCTGACCGCTCTGCACGCGCGCCGTTGGCGTGCTGGGACACTTCTTCGAGGAGGCGGGCCTGCCGACCACCCAGATCAGCCTGATCCGGCGACATACCGAGATCACGAAGCCGCCCAGGGCCCTGTGGGTGTCTTTCGAGTTGGGCCGTCCCCTCGGTGCACCCGGCGATCCGGCGTTCCAGAAGCGGGTCCTGCTTGCTGCTCTGAGACTCTTCGAGGCCGCCGGCGGTCCCGTGCTGGAGGACTTCCCGGAGGACGCACCGGACTCCGGAGGCGAGGCGACCACGCTGGCCTGTCCGGTGAATTTCGCGCAGAAACAGGGCGATCTCACGCCGACAGAGAAACTGTGCGCCGCGTTCAAGAGAGAGATGGTGTCGATGCGTCCCTGGTATGACATCGCGATGAAGAAACGTGGGCGTACCACGGTGGGCGCAAGCGGCGCCGACGTGGAGACCATTGGAGATATCCTCTGCTCGATTCTCGAGGGCCGTGTGCCGGACAGCCCGCGCCAGGACATCTCGCTGGCACATACCGTCGCCATCATAGCACAGGACCTGATGGCCTACTATGGCGAGGGGATCACCGCCCAGCCAGGCCAGGAATCTCCATCGAGCAAGGTCGTTGCCGACTGGTTCTGGGGAGGGACCGTGGCGGCGGAATTATTGCTGGCTGTCCAGGACGCTTGCAAGAGAAGCGAAGACCTGATGATGCAGATCGTCGGTAGCGCACTGATCATCCCGACCAGCGTGGCAGCGGCCAGGCACGAACGCGGATAGGCAGCTCGCAAGGTCAGGCCGAGTCTTGAGTCGAGCAGGCCGCGATCCGCGTGCAAAGGGGAGGCGACAGCTATGACTATGCGCATCCTTCGAGCACTTCCGTTCGTTGTTGTTACGCTATTGCTGCTGGCTGCGGCCTGCTCAGAGAGTGAGCAGACCGGGGTCAGGACTCTGCAGGACATCCCCGGCGGATTCGAGGGCCCGTACGTGCGGGACTCGGGGCCACATTCGGCGCGGATTGTGTTCACGTCGGGCACCCCGGTGGTCTGCAACGTTGCCTATGGCACGGACATCGACTATGGGAGGCTGTCCCTGATGGC
>JAZFSU010000170.1:0-2319 GCA_036446335.1 Dehalococcoidia bacterium
TTTACCCTTGTTAGACAGATATACGATTCAGGTGGGAGCCTTTCGCATTGAGGAGTCTGCCCGGAGGGTATTATCGCAACTGTCAGAAAAGGATTATTTGGGAAGAATAGAACAGCCGGAGGCGGGCGAGGATCGAGACTATTACGTTTGGATAGGGCAGTTTACCAGTCGAACACAGGCCTCACGGCTTCAATCTGAGCTGAAAGCAGACGGTTTTGAAACATACATCAAAAACATGGCAGCTCAATGAGAAAAATATCGGTTGACAGATGTTGTAGAAGACCTCCTTACCTCCTTTAGTGGAAACGAACATGCTCGTGAGCCCTTACCAAGTGGTTCTTGGTCTAGTGCCTGTTTGTTCTGGGCAAACTTCTCAGGCAGGAACTTCAGGGCCACATTGCGACCCAGGCGGGTGTCCTCGGCCTTGTAGACCACACCCATCCCCCCGCTGCCCAACTTCTCTGTGATCTTGTAGTGAGAGACGGTTTGGCCGATCATGGGGTTGGCACCAGGCGTTTGAGTTCCTCGAACCAGTTGAGGATGACGATCAACTCCGTCGGCACCAGATCCTGCTCACGCTTGATCATCAGGAAACGCTGCCCATCGGGCGAGATGTCGTAGGTACTTCCAACCTCATCACCAAGTGCCAGAAAGCGCCCTTCAAATAGCGTACGCGGTGTCCCTACTGAGAGTTCCGGCTCAGTCTCGATGGCAACGGCCATAATTCTGTCCCCGTTGCGGTAGAAGAGATCCCGTCCGTCCGGCGCCCAGACTGGCTCGCCGCAGCCGCTGACCGAGACCTGCTGCTTCCCACGGGGGCCGGCGACGCTAAAGGGTTGTATGTATACTTCATCACGGCCTGTTTCATTGGACATATAGGCGAGCAGGCGACCGTTGGGTGAAAACATCGCGCCGGTTTCGTCGAACTCTGTGTCGAGGAAGACCCACGGCTCCCCTTCGCCTTCACGAGGAAGCATCCAGATGTCGGTTGATCCAGTTTCGGTACCAGTCGATATATTGAAGGCCAGCGTTTGACCGTCGGGTGACCAGGAAGTGGGAAATCGCGCCATCCCCTCTTTACGTTCTAGGAGAATCTCCTGCGAGCCGCTACCGTCGGCGGGCCTCCACCACAAGGTTGGAAAACTACCCGCCATTTCAGAAGCAAAGGTCACCTGCTTGCCATCGGGCGTCCAGATCGGAGCAAGCTCCTCCTGCGGATGGAACGTCAGCCGGCTCAAGGAGCCTCGCGCTACGTCAGAGATCCAGACATCGTAGTTAGACCCGTCACGAATGATGACCGCCACCTGCTTGCCATTGGGCGAGAGGCTGAGGTTCTCATACTCTCGCGGTTCGGCTGGCAGCGGTTCGACCTCCCCCTGCCGGTTGACCCAAACCAGCTTGCGGTCCAGTACCAGCATGCCTCCCGGGACGTAGGCTAGTGATCCGTCATCGGAGAAGGTGAAATGCGCTGCACCACCAGGTTCCATCAAGATGCCATCGATGACAGTCACTGGGTCTCCGGTCCGCTCAAGCCGTTCAAGATCAAAGGGCACCGCCAGAAGTGCGCCTGCCCGACAAAAGACAATGTGCCCTGTGGGGGAGTACCGGGGGTTGGTGCCTCCGTCGAACAAAACATCCGTCTTTCCCGTCTCAAGGGAAAGAACGGCGATGCGGGCGTCATCGAAACTGCCACCTGTGTCGATGGTGAAGAGAACTGCCTTGCCGCCGGGCAGAAACTGGGGCCAGCGGTGGCTGTATTCTCCCTTTGTCGGGTCGGGTCTGGTCAGAATCTGACCTCCCATTGAGTAGGGTGGTGCGTTGGAAAAAGCGTCAGGCGGCGGCGTGTTCCCGATGGCTAAGATTCGCACGAGGCCTCCGTTAGGATCCGTAGTGAATATGATGGTATCGTCCGGCCCCCAGCTTGCGCCCCTCGTGACCGGAGGCACGCTGGCGAGGATCTGGGGTACCCCGCCTGAGACGGATACCTTCTTCAGTTCGTTGCCAACGACAAATCCCACCGATTGCCCGTCGGGGGCGAAGAAGGGGCTGTGACCGCCCTCGGTCCCGGGAATCGGCGTGGCGTCCAACTGATCCATCTGGCGTAGGTAGAGCTGCTTCTTGCCACCGCGATTAGCGACATAAACCAGGCGGGTGCCATCCGGTGAGAGGGCCACAGCAGGGCGCCATGTCTCGACCTCCAGGGGTGCGGTTGACGGCAGCGGTATTACCACCCGAGCGACAGATTGTGGTGCAGACGGGATCGTATTCCACAGATTCCATATAATGAGCCCGGCGATCAGCGCGATCGCACCGGCCAAT
>JAZFSU010000171.1:0-17377 GCA_036446335.1 Dehalococcoidia bacterium
GACGTCGTGGGACTGCGCTGACAGAAACTTCAAGCCAGTCTACATCCGTACCATTCGGGTGTCAACCGGCACTACTCGTGAGACGCGAACAGCGCCGCCCGTCGTCCGACTGTCGATCCACGTTTCGGATGCGCGGCCTGGCATGGCCGTCCGGCTGTGTGGTAAACTGCAGTCACAAGCATTCGGTGTGATCGACATGCCTTGCGACGCCATAATATGCGATTGGAACGGGACAATAATCGAGTACCGGGACGAGAAGCCCCTGCTCGATCACATAGCCACGGACGTGTTCAAGTCCTGTGTTCCATTCAGACCAGTGAGGATGGCCCGGATCCTCAGGGCAAGAAGCAAACTCGAGAAGCTCTACGCCAAGGCGCATCGCGACGCCGAATTCGATTTCCTGAGAGAGATGTTCAGGGTCTACAATGAGCTGATAATACGCGGAGTGCCGGTCTCCTGGGTTCACCGCTCGGTTGACGCGTATGCGGCCAGAGAGGAGACCCAGGCCAGACTCGACCTGCGCGTCCTACAGCCCGTTGAAGCGTTTCATAGAGTCGGCAAACCGACGGGTATTCTCTCCGCCGGATACGGGTACGGCATCGAAGCGATTCTCAGAGCTGCCGGGCACGAGGGCTCATTCGATTTCTGCGAGGCGGACCTGCTGAGGGAAGCCAATGGAGAGGCAATCGAGTTTGGGCTGAACATATATGGAAACAAACAGGGGGTCCTGCTGAAGCTGCTCCGGAGCACAGACATGGACGCCAGCAGGCTGGCCTATATCGGCGACAGCGAAGACGACGAAGGCTGCTTCGAGATTGTGGGGCACCCGATAGTGTCGTTGATGGCTCCGGAGGAAGTGAAGGAAAGATACGCAAGCAAATACAACGCCTTCGTCCCCGCGAACGAAGATGATCTGGCGAATTACCTGCGGCGCGCGTGACTCGTCGCCCGTCACCGGGTCGACGGACAAGGCCCTCGAAACCCTGAAAAAGGCCGAGGCTAAGTTCACGGACATGGGCATGGACTACTGGCTCTGCAGGGCGCAAGAAGTGCTGTCGAGGGTAGAAGGGTAGCGGCTGGCCCAGCCAATTTGTAGGATCCAAAGGAGAGCAGGCCATGGACTGGTATGCATACCTGGCGTACTTCTTTGCCGGAGTCTTTCTGGCTAACGGCGTTCCCCATTTCGTGAGCGGCGTGTGCGGCAACAGGTTCCAGAGCCCCTTCGCATCGCCCCCCGGCGTCGGCGAATCGTCACCGCTGGTGAACGTCTTCTGGGGGCTGGCCAACTTCGCCGCCGGCTATGCGCTCATCTTCGGAGTGGGTGACTTCGTCTTCGGCCTGACGCGCTCAGCTTTGATGGTGGGCGTGGGCGCTCTTGTGTTTGCACCGTTTCTCGCCCGCCACTTCGGGCGTGTGCGCGGTGGCTGACCTCGACGTCCGAATCTTGCTTCCTGGAGTGACACTCAAGCCTGCGCCGCTCCAGGGATCATGAGTTGACTTGTGCACGCGGAATATGGACAATACCCGTGGTCGTGATCGGCCATGTATGACATTGTCGACTCACTGCCCAGTGGGGACAATGCCATCAGTAACTGAAGGGAGCACATCACATGGGAGGCGCGAACCAGCCACGTCTCACAGAGACCGTCCATGGCGCGGGGTGAGCCTGCAAAATAGGTCCGGGAGACCTAGCCAGAGCCTTGGAGGGACTGAACCTTGCTCCTGACCCGAACGTCATCGCGGGCATAGAGCGGGCCGAAGACGCCGGCGTCTACAAGCTGAATGACGATCTGGCGATCATTCAGACGCTGGACTTCTTCACACCGATCGTTGATGACCCGTACGTCTTCGGGCAGGTCGCGGCTGCCAACTCCCTCAGCGACGTGTACGCGATGGGAGGAAGGCCCCTCACGGCGATGAACATCGTCTGCTTCCCTATCAAGACGATGGATGTCGAGATCCTCAGACAGACGCTGGCAGGCGGGCTGGACAAGCTTCACGAGGCAGGGGTCGCCCTCGTGGGCGGACACAGCGTGGAGGATCAGGAGTTCAAATACGGCCTTTCCGTCACCGGGACCATACACCCGGAGAAGGTAGTCATGAATACCGGAGCCAGAGTCGGTGACAGGCTCATACTCACCAAGCCGCTGGGTACCGGGATCATCAACACGGCACTGAAACGCGGAGTAGCGGCTGAGGCGGCGGTCTCGAAGGCCACAAAGTGCATGGTCGCCCTCAACAGAGTAGCGTCGGAGCTGATGACAACCGTGGATGTCCACGCCTGCACCGACGTCACGGGGTTCGGACTTCTTGGGCACGCCTCAGAGATGATAGAGGGAACAGACGTAGGCATCGTGATCCACTCTTCCTGCATACCGTTCTTCCCGGAGGCCCGGGAGTTGGCCGAGCAGCGCATGCTCCCCGGCGGGCTGCACCGCAACAGGGACTTTCGCGCGAACATGGTCGAGGTAGGACAGGACGTACCCCAGTATCTGGCAGACATCCTCTTCGATCCCCAGACGTCCGGAGGACTGTTGATGGCCATCCCCGAATCGCAGGCGCGGTCCCTGGTGACGAAGATGCGTGACGAAGGAATTGAGGAAGCGGCAATCGTGGGGGAGGTAGTGTCGGAGCCGAAAGGACGGATACGGGTTGTCTAGGTCCGGCGCTCGGACGTCCATCCGAAAACCACTATTCTGACTCAAGCACAGACCATAAAGGGGGGAGCAGATGCTGCTCCCCCCTTGAATATGACCGAATCCGAGCTCAGTTGTTGTCAGCTTGCCCGTGCTCGTCTCGAAGGTCCCTCTTCAGCACCTTTCCTGTGGACGTCCTGGGAAGCTCTCCCACAAAGGTCACATAGCGGGGCCGCTTAAAGCTGGAGAGCCTCTCCCGGCAGAATTCCATAATCTCCTCGCCAGTGGCCGTCTCCCCACTCTTCAGGACCACTACAGCCTTTGGCTCCTGCCCCCAGTCAGGATCGGGGACACCGATCACCGCGGCCTCATCTATCTTCGGGTGGGCATACAATACGTCCTCCACTTCCCCGGGTGAGATGTTCTCTCCACCCCTGATGATCATGTCATCTCCCCTGCCCGCGAGATAGATGTACCCTTCTTCGTCAACATATCCTCTGTCGCTGGTCCGCAACCAGCCGTCCGCAGTAAGCGCCTTGGCCGTCTTCTCCTCGTCCTTCCAGTAGCCGCTCATCACCCGAGGCCCTTTGGCCAGGATCTCGCCCAGCTCCCCCGTCGCCACTTCTTTGCCGTCATCGTCCACTATCTTGATCTCCACGTCGTCCATGGGCCTGCCGATAGATGACTGCAGCCTCTTCAGCTTCTTCGCTTTCTCCTCATCACTCCCAGTGATGACATGATCGTCAGGGCCAAGGCTGGTGATGGTGGAGGCCGTCTCGGTCTGGCCGAAGGCATTGATGAACATCACGCCGGGGAACATATCAATCGCTTTCTTTATCACCTCGAACGGCATCGGGGCCGCACCGTACGTTATTACCCTGAGACTGGACAGGTCATACTTGTCGAAGTCCTCATCCTCGATAACACGCTTGAGCATCGTGGGCACCAGCATGGCCCGGTTGGCCTTCTGTTCCTGTACGGTCCTCAGCCACTCCTTGACCTCGAACTGTTTCAGCATGGCCAGGGTCCTGCCGCCATACACGGCGGCCATCACGGCCTGGACTCCCGCGACATGGTACAGTGGCACAGTGAGAAGGTTGGTCTCCTCTACCTCGAGATCCACAGGCGCCACATTGTTCAAGACATACATGGAGAAGCTGTTATGAGTCAGCGGCACGCCCTTGGGCCGCCCGGTCGTACCAGCCGTATACATCAGAATGGTGACATCGTCGTCGTCGATCTCCGTGAAAACCTCTTCCGGAGAAGCGGACGCCAGTACCTCATCGTAGCTCAGCATTCCATCCGGTTTGCTCTCGATGCAGATGAAGGCCTCAGCCTTGGGCAGCTGGGGCCGCATTTCATTCACCAGGTCAACGTAGCGCTCTCCCACCAGGAGAACCTTGGCCTCGCAGTTGTTCAGCATGTAGCCCAACTCGTCGCTCTTGGCCCTGAAGTTCAGAGGCACAAAGATCGCTCCCACCTTTGCCGCTGCGAAGTACGCCTCCACAAACTGACTGCAATTGACCTGCAGAATGGACACCATGTCACCCTTCTGGACCCCGAGGCCGATCAGGGCATTCGCCAACCTGTTCACCCGATCGCTGACCTCAGCGTAGGTGACCTTCTTGCCATCGCAGAATATCGCTGGCCGGTCAGGTACAATGGAACCGGTTATCAAGAGGAACTCCGTGGTATTCATCCTATCACCTCCTGGTTTTGTGGCTGGCTAGACGACGCCGAGCTTCTCCTTGACTTGCTTCACGGCGGACTGCATTACCCCACCCGCCTTGGCCCAGATTCGCACATGCGCTGCCTGATCCAGCTCGGTCTCGCCCTCATTCACTATCACCAGCTTCGCCCCCGAGCTCAGCGCGTATTGAGGCATCAGGCCTGCCGGGTATACTGTGAGCGACGACCCGATCACGATGCACAGGTCACACATTCTGGAGCGTCTCTCAGCCTCCGCGGTCTCCCTCACCGGCATCGCCTCGCCGAAAAATACGGCGTCCGGTTTCAGGATGCCTCCGCATTGAACACACTCCGGCACCTCGAGGCCCTGCTGGACCCACCTCTCCACTTCCTCATAGCCATGGCGGGAACCGCAGCTAAGGCACTTCACCCACTGCATGTTGCCATGGAGCTGCAAGACCATGTCATCGGAATTGCCCGCCCTCTGATGAAGCCCGTCCACATTCTGCGTGATCACACAGTCCAGCTTGCCGATCCTCTCCAGCTCGGCGAGCGCCTCGTGAGCCAGGTTGGGCTGGATCTCGCCCCAGGCAAGTCCCATTGTCTTGTTCATCTGCCACAGCCTCTTCCTCGCCTCGGGGTCACTAACGTACTTCTGAATTGTGAAATCCGAAGGATCGAATTTCGTCCACAGCCCATCCGGACCCCGAAAATCCGGTAAACCGGACTCGGTGCTGATCCCCGCGCCAGTGAAGGCCACGACTAGCTTCGATCGCACGATGAGGTCCGCTAGCTCACGGACAAGCTGCTCGAGACTCTTCTCAGTCATCCCGACTCCGGGGCGCCCACGTTCGCTCAGCTGGCGAACGGCGCGGCTCTTCCCTCGCTGTAGGCCTTGATCCCCTCTATGGCGTCCTCGGTGCCGATCAACGAGGCGAGAAGCATGCTCTCCACATCGAGGCCCTGTTCCAAAGACAAGTCGAGGCCACGGCCAATCGCCTCCTTCGCACATCTGACTGCGGTCTGTCCGCGACCAATCATCTTGCTTGCCATAGCCTCCGCTGTGGGGATCAGATCGGCTCGAGATACGACCCGATGCACCACTCCGATTCTCAGCGCTTCAGCGGCATCCATGATTTCACCCGTAAGTACGGGTTCCACGGCTCTCCCCGGCGGCATCAGCCTTGGCATCGTCTGGCTGCCCCCGGCGGTGGGCACCATGCCTATTCCCACCTCTGGCAGCCCGAACCTCGCGTCCTCAGAGGCAATCCTGATATCGCAGCACATGGACATTTCCACCCCGGCACCAAGAGCGAAACCGTGGATCGCAGCTATCAGAGGCTTGGAAACGCCCAGGAATCGTCCCCAGAGATCACGCTCCCACCTCACGCTACGGGCAATGGCCTGAGACGGTGCGGTGCCAAACTCGGTGATATCGGCGCCGGCGGAGAATCCCCTGTCGCCCGCGCCCGTAATGATAGCCACCATAACATCGGGGTCGTCATCGATCGCGGGCAGCACCTCGTACAACTCATCCCGCATCCTGACGTTTACGGCGTTCAGCGCCTTTGGCCGGTTCAACATTATCCGCGCAACACCGCCACTCTTCTCGTATATGATAGTCTCAAAACCGTTCATATAATGTCTACACACCCGTCCGCTCAGTCAACACGAGCACTAGCAACCCTTGAAACTCGCTGTTCTCTTCTCCACGAACGCTCTGATGCCCTCTGCGCGATCTTCCGTCGACTGAAGTAGAATCGAAAGGTCAGCTTCCAGCCTGAGCCCCTGGTCCAGTGTCATGTCAGCGCCCTTGTTCACCGCCTCCTTGGCGTACCTCACCGCGACCGGTCCCCGTGTGATCAGCCTTCTTGCCACTTCCTCGGCCACCTCTGAGACACGATCGCCCGGCACCACTCTGCTGACCAGACCCGTCCTGTATGCTTCACCGGCGTCAATGGGCTCGCCGATGAGGATCATCTCGGTCGCCTTCCCCTTGCCCACGATTCTTGGGAGCCGCTGCGTGCCACCCCCACCCGGGATAAGCCCGTAGCCAACCTCGGGGAATCCGAACCGTGCGTCTTCAGAGCAGATCCTGATGTCACAGCACAAGGCCAACTCCAGCCCGCCGCCCAGACAATCTCCGCCTACAGCAGCTATCACGGCACAGCCCAAACCGGCCACTGCCCTGGAGGCCACACTCGCCGGGTTCATCCCCCTCAGCTCGGCCGGGTCGCACGAAGCAAGATCCCCGAGATCGCTGCCCGAACAAAAGTGTTCACCGGACCCGGCGATGACAACCGCTCCTATCTCGTCATCCTGACGTATCTGGAGGCAACAATCGGCAAGTTCGTTTGCCAGTCGGTGGTTTATGGCATTGCCGTTGAGGGGGCGGTTGAGCGTGATCCAGGCGATTCGTTCTGTCTTGTGGTGGACTATCAACTCAGATGACATCGAGGCGCCCTAGTTTGAGGCTTAGCGCCAATGTTACCCGACACGTCGCGCCATGTCAAGGAGAGGGGGGCACCCACACGATCGGCGCCCCCCCGAACGCCGACCTTCGCTGCCACAGGACACCACTCTCAGCCGCCTGCTTGGGGCGACAGGTGCGAGCCAATTGGCAGAGGAGATATCATACAGACATTCCGAAGCTAATCCAAGTGTGGTATACTGGCTTCTCGAGGATATTTTCGTCGTGCCGTGTCAAGCGCAGGCTGTGAGAACACGGCTAGGGAAGGCGCCCCCCACCAGACGGAGGATAAGCAATGGGCTGGCAGGAACGGTTTCGGAACATACGTCTACTGGCCGATGAAAAGCTACTCAAGGAAGAAGAACAGATCAGGCATGAAAAGGAAAATGCCGAAAGCGTGATAATAACCAGACGAAAACTGGTCAGGTCATTGACTCCCCGCATAGAGAAGGTATGCAAGCAATTCAACCATGCCGTCAAAGGGCGTATGAGGCCATACAGGGTAGAAAGCTGGAGCAAGGGAAATGTCGGCTGGCGGCTGCAGATGAACTTCGGCGGCGTAGGCATTGAGACCTGGCCTTGGCTTCATGACGCAAACAAACCCCGGCTATTGCGCGGCATATGGACCCAGTATCTGGGGCCGGACGGAGAGGAGTTGGTCTCAGAATCAGGAGTCAAGGGACAGGAACTTGCGCACTACTATGAGCTGGGAAGAGACGGGGCTTCATCTTCCGGCTACTACTATTGGGTCCCAACCGAATACGCTGGCGACTTCTGCGTTCTGGGATACTACCTGGCTCAAGAAGATTTCAACGAGGAGACGCTGGCATCAATCCTCGAAGGCATCGGGCTGGACTTGGTGCAGAGACTCTCTCACGCCGACTTCTCACGGACAGGCTGACCCCACGCCAGCCTGTGCATTGGCCGCCCGAGGGCTCCTCGGAGAACAACCGTGCTCCGATCCGTTGATGACGCACGCAGAGGGCTAGCACGCATGCCGAACTGCTTCGAGGTCCAGGTAGCGCTGCAGCATAGAATCCAGCCTCTCCAGCTTCTTGTCGCTGTACGGGGCGGCTTTCTCGAAGACCCCTTCCACAGCCTCCATAGTGCTAACGGTGTCTCCATCCACCAGGACTATCGGCACCTCCAGCTCCAGGGCTCTGCTGAGGATGCCATGCGACGGATCCGTGCCACCAGTTAGCACCAGGCACTTCGTCGAGGTCTCGAGAGCCGCCAGCTGAATGTCGGGACGATCGCCCCGGGTAATAACGGCCTTGTTCGCCTTCAAAGTCAGGTAGGAAAGCGCGGAGTCCGGAGACATCGCGCCCACCATGACGTTCTCCACAAGCTCGCCCGCGCGATCCTGCGAATTGAGGATGCTGCCACCCACATGCTCTGCCAGCTCGCCCACGGTAACGGCGTACATTGTGCGCTCCTCAGGCAAGACTCCCAGAACCCTGACACCGTTCTGCTCCAGTGCCGGAGCCATTCGGGTTCTAATCGACTCCATTTTCCGCTCGGGAACGGCGTTGATGACGACGCCGAGCAGGCCATCTCCAAGCATCTTCGCTGCCGCCACCACCTGATCCGGGTCGACGTCGGCCCCACCGCCAACAAGGAGTATCGCCCTGGCCTTCAGCGCATCAACGACTCGACCGGCTACCCTTGCCGAGTCACTTTCCGCCTTGACATCGCCCAAGCCCTCGAGCAAGACTACATCCTTGCCTCGAGAAACCCTGGAGAACGCCGCATTGATTTCCTTGAGCCAGGGGGGTTCCTTCTCGTCCGCCGTCGCTGCCATATCTGCTGCGCTTCCAGAGGTGCCGCAAAGCGACTCGACAGGATCATCAAGGTCGAGGACTTGCTTCATGATACCGGCGTCCCTGGTGACTCCTTCCGGGGATGCGCACACGGGCTTCAGAAACCCCACCTTCCTTCCATCCGCCATGAGTCTTCTTCCCAGTCCCGCGCACAGAGCGCCATTTCCCACGCCGTCCCCCATTGAGGTGACATACAAGGCAACCATACAAGCCTCCTTCGCCGACAGACCGATCCGCGCCATCCGATTCGCTGCCCTAAAAGTATATCATATCGTCCCTTCCGGGCAACGACCACGCTCGAAAAGCGACCACCTTTCTGCTAGAATTCCCCCGGGCATGATCGTCGATGTCCGACACTGAAAGGAACTCACATGAAGCGAATATGGGCACCGTGGAGAGTGGAGTACATCCGGAGCGAGAAGCCGAAAGAGTGTATCCTTTGCCAGAAGCCGGGAGAGTCCAAGGATAGCGAGAACTACATCCTGTTCAGAGGTGAGCTGAACTTCGTGATCCTCAACCTCTATCCCTACAACCCCGGTCACTTGATGGTCGCCCCCTACCGACATTTGTCAGATCTGGAGTTGTTGACCGACGAGGAGCTTCTTGAGCACTTCAACCTGGTCCGGAAGTGCACCAGGACTCTCAGGGAGGAGTACAAGCCTGAAGGATTCAATATCGGCATGAACCTCGGCAGAGCAGCCGGAGCCGGGATTGACGACCATATCCACACACATATCGTGCCCCGCTGGAACGGCGACACCAATTTCATGACGGTGGTGTCGGACACCAGAGTGATACCCCACGCTCTGGCCGCAACCTACGCCGAATTGAGCCGGCGAATGACCGGAAGCTGACTCATCGAATCGGCACCCCTCAGTGGCTTCCCTGCGGACACGTTTGCAGCCTCGATGGTTTTCGTCTATACTGGTTCGGGTAGGTTACTCAAGGAATGCTCAAGTCGACTGCCATAATCCTCGGCCCCGTTAACGATTTTCTCTCCTCCGTCCAGAGCCACACCGGCCAAAGCATAACGGCCTGCTACCAGTGTGGCAAGTGCACCGCTGGATGTCCCAGCGCCTACGCCATGGACATCACACCCCGGCAGATCATGCGCGCCATCCAGCTCGGTCTCAAGGATGAAGTGCTGGACAGCTCCGCCATCTGGCTCTGCCTGAGCTGCGAGACCTGCTCGCTGAGATGCCCCAGAGAGATCGACATCGCCAGGGTAATGGAGGCCATGCGGCATCTGTCCCTCTCTGAGGGAAGACGCCCCGCGCAGAAGGACGTAGTGACGCTCTACAATTCCTTCCTGCAGCAAGTGCGCCTCTTCGGCCGCGTCTACGATCTCGGCTTTGGCGTAGCCTACAATATGCGCAGCGGACACCCGTTCAGCAACGTGACGCGTTTACCCGGCCTATTCGCCAGACGAAAGCTGAAGCTGGCTCCAGACAGAACGAAGGGGGCGTCCGAAGTCAGGCGGATAGCAGCACGGGCAAAAGAGCTAGAGAGGATGCGCACGTAGCGTTGGTGCAGGCAGAATCCAGTTCACTCGAGCCGGTTGCGAAGCGCGTATACTCCTACTACCCCGGATGTTCGCTCCACGCAAGCGCCAAGGAATTTGACGTTTCCGCGAAGCTTGTCTGCCAGAAGCTGGGCATCGAGTTGCGCGAGCTCGAAGACTGGATCTGTTGCGGAGCGTCAGCAGCCCATTCCACGAGCCATCTTCTGAGCCTGGCTCTTCCAGCCCACACGCTGAAGCAAGCCGGGGAAAAGGGCCTGCCTCTCGCCGTCCCCTGCGCGATGTGTTTCTCTCGGCTGAGAATCACGCTCCACGAACTCAAGAAGAAGGAGACCCTCGACCTCGTGAGCCGCACCCTCGAGAAGGAGTTGAGCACCGATGTCACCGTGGAGTCGATGCTGGACGTGCTGGCGAACGAGAGCATTTCACTTCCCGTGACGAAGCCTCTCGAAAGGCTCAAGGTGGCCTGCTACTACGGCTGCCTCCTTGCCCGCCCGCCCGAGGTCATCGGCTGTGACGATGCGGAGAATCCGCAAACGATGGATCGCTTGATGGGAAGGCTCGGCGCCGAGGTTGCCGATTGGGGATTGAAGACGAGCTGTTGTGGAGCCGGCGTTTCCTTTCCCAGACTTGATATCGTGCTCAAGCTGTCTCACCGCATCCTCTCTCTTGCGCGGAGCACCGGTGCTGACTGCATTGCAGTGGCCTGCCCAATGTGCCACGCCAACCTTGACATGTACCAGAAAGACATGACGGCGAAGCATAAGGAAAAGACTAATTTGCCGGTCTTGTATTTTACTCAGCTCATGGGATTGGCCCTCGGCTTCTCGCCCAAGGAGCTTCACTTGGATCGACATTTGACGGATCCGTTGCCGATGCTCCGCGAGAAGGGGCTGGCCTAGGAGGAAAGATGTCGCGGATAGGGGTTTTCGTCTGCCACTGCGGCACCAACATAGGGGGCGTAGTCGACGTCCCCAAGGTCGTCGAAGCCGCAAAGCAGATGCCTCTCGTTGTCTTCGCTGATGAGAACAAGTATACCTGCAGCGAGTTGGGCCAGGCATCGATTCGCAACGCGATAGATGAGCACCGGCTTGATCGCGTGGTGGTCGCGGCATGCTCACCTCGAATGCACGAGAACACCTTCCGCAGGACGGTCGCAGCTGCCGGGCTCAATCCTTACCTGTTGGAGATAGCAAACATCAGAGAGCACTGCAGTTGGGTGCACTCTGACCACGACGAGGCCACGGTCAAGGCCATCGACCATGTGCAGATGGCTGTGGCGAAGGTTGCGCGTCATGAGGCTCTCTTCCCCAAGACCATAGGGCTCACCAAGCGCGCCCTCGTTATCGGCGGCGGCGTCACCGGAATACAGGCAGCCCTCGACATAGCAGCGACCGGTCACGAAGTGGTTCTGGTGGAGAGGGAGCCGAGCGTGGGAGGGCGTATGGCCCAGCTCGACAAGACCTTTCCCACACTTGACTGCTCGGCGTGCATACTGACTCCCAAGATGGTCGATGTAGCCCAGCACCCCAACATCACCCTGCTTTCCTACTCCGAGGTGAAAGAGGTGAGAGGGTTCGTGGGCAACTTCGAGGTCGACATCCTCAAAAAGGCGAAGATGGTCGACCATTCGAAGTGCACTGGCTGCGGCACCTGCTGGCAGAAGTGCCCCGGGAAAGTGTCCTCCGAGTTCGATCTCGGCCTCGGCCAGCGTACGGCGATCTACATCCCGTTCGCCCAGGCGGTCCCGAACAAACCTGTCATCGACCTCGAAAACTGCCGCTATCAGACGTTTCTCAAATGGGACGAATCCCAGGGGGGCAAAAAGCCTCCTGAGTGCCGTATTTGCGAGAAAATCTGTCCAACGAAGTCGATCGACTGGGAGCAGCAGGACGAGATCGTGACCGAGAAGTTCGGCGCAATCGTGGTCGCGACCGGCTTCAAGACATTCGATCACAGCGTCTACGGCGAGTACGGCGGCGGCAGATACCCTGATGTCATAAGCTCGCTCCAATTGGAGAGGCTCATGTCCGCTGCGGGCCCGACGGAAGGCGAGGTAGTCCGCCCATCGGACGGCGCGCACGTCAAGAACGTTGTCTTTGTTCAGTGCGTAGGATCACGCGATGACCGCGTGGGGCGGCCCTACTGCAGCAAGGTGTGCTGCATGTACACTGCGAAGCACGCTATCATGCTCAAGGAGCACGACCCGGACGTGCAGTGCTACGTCTTCTACATAGATGTCCGAGCCGGAGGCAAGGATTTCGAGGAGTTCGCCCGCCGGGCCCAGGATGAATCAGGAGCGATCTACCTTCGGGGAAGGGTGTCGCACATCTATCAGGACGGGAAGAACCTCAAGGTCCTGGGCGAGGACTCGCTCATAGGCAGGCCGGTGGAGATCGAGGCGGACCTCGTCGTGTTGGCAACGGGTATGGAGGCCAGCGACAACGCGGATACGCTCGCCCAGACCCTCAACATAAGCTACACCATATACAACTTCTTGATCGAGGCTCATCCCAAGCTGCGGCCCGTCGAGACCCAGACTGACGGCGTGTTCGTCGCCGGTTCTGCCGTCGGCCCGCGCGACATACCGGAGTGCGTGGCCCACGGAAGCGCGGCTGCCGTCAAGGCAGTGGCCCTGCTCAGCCAGGACAGCCTCAAGTCAGATCCGCTTACCTCAATAGTCGATCCGATGAAGTGCGTCGGGTGCTTTGCCTGCAAGGTTGTCTGCCCGTTCAATGCAATCGAAGAGCAGGTCACCAGGGACAAGCGCACCGTCTCGTCGATCAACGAGAACCTCTGCAAAGGCTGCGGTCTCTGCGTGGTAGCGTGCCGCCCAGGGGCGATCAACCTGCGAGGCTTCACCAGCCAGCAACTGCTGTCGGAGGTCTTGACACTTGTCCGAGAATAGCGCCCCTCTCATTATCGGATTCCTGTGCAACTGGTGCAGCTATGCGGGGGCGGACATGGCCGGCACCAGCCGCGCTGCCTACCCGTCGAACATCCGCATTCTGCGGGTGCCGTGCTCAGGCAGGGTTGACCCTATGATGATAGTCAAGTGCTTCCAGGAAGGCGCGGACGCCGTACTGGTGGCTGGCTGCCACCCCGGCGATTGCCACTATAACGAGGGCAACTACTACGGGCGTCGCCGGTTCGCGCTGTTGAGAGAGTTGCTCGACTTCATGGGTGTGGAGAGGGAGCGATTCCGAGTCGAGTGGGTTTCGGCATCTGAAGGAAAGAGATTCGCCAAGATCGTTACCGACTTCACCAACGAAATGACCAAGATGGGGCCGAGGAAGGCCAGCTGATGGCGTCAGATTTCACTCAACAGATCAGGGAGAAGGCCAGGGAACTGCTCGAGGACGGCACCGTGGAGTGCGTCATCGGCTATGAGACCGGCTCAGACGGCATCAGCGCGCGTCCGGCCTTCATTTACAATGCTGCAGATGTCGAGCGCCTGGTCTTCGACAATACCTGTACCCACAACCTGGTGAAGTACCTCCTCAACAAGAAAGCCAAATCGACTGCAGTGGTGGTCAAGGGTTGTGACTCCCGGGCCCTGAACCTGCTGCTCAGTGAGAGGCAAATTGAACGTGACAAGGCGTTCGTCGTCGGAGTGGTCTGCCCGGGCATAGTCGAGTCGCGCTGGAACGAGCGTAGCGAGCAGCTTCAGAAGCGCTGCGATTGGTGCCGCCAGCACACGCCGGTGGTCTCCGACTTCATGGTGGGCGACCCCGTGACCGAGCAGCCTCCAGCTGACTTTGCAGATGTCGCTGAGGAGGAAGCCAAGACCGCAGAGGAAAGAGCCGCATTCTGGCAACAGCAGGCTGAACGATGCATCCGCTGCTACGCCTGCCGGCAGGCATGCCCCGGATGCTACTGTACCGACTGCTTCGCGGAATCGCTGGACCCCGAGTGGGTGGGGATCAGAATAGCGCCCGCCGAGAGCCAGATGTGGAACACGATCCGCGCATTTCACCTGGCAGGGCGCTGCATCTCCTGCAACGAGTGCGAGCGGGTCTGCCCGGTCAACCTTCCGCTTAGCCTGCTCAATAGGAAGCTGGAGCAGAAGGTGCTCGAGCTGTTCGATTACAGAGCGGGCATGAGCGAGGACGCGCCCGCTCCTCTGATCACCTTCAAGAAGGATGAGAAACTAGGAATAGCGGAATGACGAAAACCCTGAGCAAGAACGAGCTCGAATCCTGGCTCGGCAACATCCTGAAGGAACGGACGTTGGTCGCTCCCAGGTGCGTCGACGACCTGACGCTCTTCCTGCCCGTTGCCTCTGTCGACGAGATCGCCTTCGATTGCGGCAATACCGATCTGTCACCCAAGGACTGGTTCTTTCCCAGAACGGAAGCGCTGTTCACCGCCGAGCACAAGGATGCCGATATTGAGATCACTCCCGCGGTCATCGAGCAGGAGACGGTTATCTTCGGCATCCGGCCGTGCGATGCCAAGGGCATTGCCATACTCGACGGCCCCTATCTTGCCGATCCGGCGGACTCCCTCTGGGCTCAGCATCGGGCCAAGACGACGATGATCGGGCTGTCATGCTCCAGCCCTGCGCCCCAGTGCTTCTGCACCAGCATGGGTGGAGCCCCCTTTGACTCCTCGAGCGTCGACATACTGCTGACCGAGGTGAATGACGGCTACATCGTTGACGCTGTCACCGAAAAGGGCGAGAAGCTTCTCCAGGGAGTAGAATTGAAGGAGTCTGACGTCAGCGGGTCCGTTCCTTCGTGCGATACCCAAGTCCCTGCCGAAGGTATCACAGAGGCCGTGAAGAGGGCATTTGATGACCCGTACTGGGGCCGGCTGGCAGACCGTTGCCTGCACTGCAACATATGCGCCTACGTTTGCCCCACATGCTATTGCTTTGACATACGAGATCGCACCGAGGGCGGCAAGATAGAGAGGTTGAGAACCTGGGAGAGCTGCCAGTCGAAGGGGTTCACCAAGATCGCCGGAGGCCACGATCCCAGGGTCGACAAGGGCAGCCGTCTCCGCCAGCGCTTCTGCCACAAGCTGCTGTACTTTCCGGAGCAGTTCGGGCCTCTCGGCTGCGTCGGATGCGGTCGTTGCGTTGTCTCCTGTCCGGTCAACATCGACATCCGGGAGATCATCTCTGATGTTCAAGAGTTAGGAGCCAAGGTTGGTGAGGGAAGCAGCTGATATGGTAGACGTGAATCCGTTCGTGCCCTTCCCGGCGACGCTGAGCAGAGTCGTTGACCTGACGCCCGACGTCAAGCTGTTCACGCTTGAGCTGGATAATCCCGAGGACGGGTTCGACTACAAACCGGGGCAGTTCGGGTTCGTCTCCGCCTACGGGGCCGGCGAGGCCCCCTTTGGCCTGACCTCAGTGGCCTATCGCAAGGAGGGCCTGCAGTTCGCCATAAGAAGTGTGGGCACCGTCACCTACGCCCTCCACCAGCTCGAGCCTGGAGCCAAGGTTGGCGTGCGAGGCCCGTTCGGCAACTTCTTCCCCATGGATGACTACAGAGGCAGAAGGATCATCATCATCGGCGGAGGCATAGGGTTCGCACCGTTGCGGCCTGTAATAACCACGGTCCTCGACAATCGCAAGGATTACGCCGAGGTAGTGATAATAAACGGAGCCCGTACTCCCCAGGATCTCTGCTTCGCCACCGAGTTCGACGACTGGGCGAAGGCCCCGAACACCAAGGTCGAACTCACGGTTGATGCCGGCGACGACAACTGGAAGGGAAGGACGGCGCTCATCCCCGATGTCGTTGCCGACCTCAAGCCCTCGCCCGAAAACGCGATCGCCGTCATCTGCGGCCCCCCGATCATGATCAGGTTCACCTTGCAGGGACTGAAGAAGCTGGGTTTCGGTGACGATCAGATCGTGACCACGCTCGAAGGCAAGATGAAGTGCGGCCTGGGCAAGTGCTTCCGGTGCAACGTCGGCGAGAAGTATGTCTGCAGAGACGGCCCCGTCTTTACCTTTGAGCAGATCTCCGGATTCATCGAGCAGTTCTAAGCCAAGGCGCGCCCCGTCAACTACCAGTTGGTCCGGACCTGCAGTTTCGACTCGACTCCCTGGGTACCCGGCGAGTTCCTGGCGATTTCCTTGACCTTGTCCGCCTCCTCTATCGAATTCACTGTGCCGACGACGACGACGACGCCTCCATTGGCCTTGACCTCAACCTCCTTGTCGCCGATGCTGGCTTCCGCAGCGATCCGCCCCCTCACATCGGTGCTCAGGACCAGATCATCCATGGTCCTCTGCGACTCGGGAGTGGTCCGGAATTCCTGCAGATTCACGGTGGCGCACACGAGCTCGCACGCGCTCGGGATGCCCATGTGGTCTAGATTGACAGTCATATCGTAGAGGGAGGGGTCATGCCAGTCAACGTGATACAGGAACTTTGTCCACTTGGCTCTGCCATCGTCTACCTTGTCAATTAGCGCGATAGCCTCTTCCCGGCTGAAGCCGTGGCGCTCCATTGCAGCCCTTATGCGTAGCTCTATGCCTGCCATCACCCTGACCTTGATAACGTGAGCGACACCCGTGAGCAGCAGGTGTCCGGCATGGCCATGGTACACGATGTTGTCATCTTTCACTTCCTGGCAGAGGGCCGCCCGGATGAAGGCGGCGTAGTGCACCCTTTCCAGGGTCAGGCGCTTCAGCAGTCCTGGCTTCTCGATCAGCGACTTATACAGCTTATCTTCGGACACATCAAATCGCTTCGCTGCCTCAGTCAACACCTCAGGGGAGACACAACGATATCCAAGCCTTTCGGCAACCGACTCGGCCAACTTC
Source organism: Dehalococcoidia bacterium (assembly GCA_036446335.1). Lineage (GTDB taxonomy): Bacteria > Chloroflexota > Dehalococcoidia > SZUA-161 > SZUA-161 > JAZFSU01. The sequence goes on from JAZFSU010000171.1 coordinate 16,919, forward strand.
TGGCCACCGCTGAAGGCACCCCTCGCAATGGTTATGATCGCCAAGAAATCCTCCTGTGCACTTTGCTCCCCAAATCTACTTCAATCCACACTGTCCACTTTATGAAGCGCATGTACCTTTGTCAAGGTTTTCGCATTCGCCCGTGATCCGTGATTGAGAGTGTGAATCAAGTGTGCCGAGCGCCATTCGTGGTGAGTCTGTCGAACCATGAACGGCGTTCGACAAGCCTATCCTGAGCTTGCCGAAGGGCTCAGGGCGAACGCAATCATTCGCACCTTTGGAGAGCCTCTGTTTGCGGCTTTCGCCCGAATCCCGTAGAATACGCCTCCTCCAGCTACGGACGGGTCGCATAGTTGCTATTGCGGAAACCGACTAACTATCGTAGTGGCGGGTGTGAGACCCGCCCCAAACCCATATCTGTTGCGGTAAGCCATAGCGCCAGTTGCCCAAACAGGACAA